>JAPYQV010000242.1 GCA_029937205.1 Alphaproteobacteria bacterium | reverse complement strand
ATCGAAGCCTATCTCGGCGTGGCGCACTGAGCCGGCGTTATGGAATTTCTCAACGCCTTCTTCGTCGCCCCCTTCGTCGATATTTTTAATTATCCGATATTTTTCGCTGAAGTGGTGATCGCCGGAGTCTTGACCGGCGTGATGTATTCCCTGGTCGCGCTCGGCTTCGTGCTGATCTTCAAGGCCTCACAGGTGTTCAATTTCGCACAAGGCGCCATGGTGCTGTTCGCCGCGCTCTCGCTGGTCGGCCTGATCGAGACCGGCTTGCCGATCTGGCTCGCGCTCTTTTTAACCGTGTGCATCATGATCGCGCTCGCCTTCGCCATCGAACGCCTGGTGCTCCGCCCGCTCATTAACCAGGCCATCATCACGCTTTTTATGGCGACCATCGGCCTTACTTTCTTTCTCGAGGGTCTCGGCGAAATGGTGTGGGGCAGCAATGTCAAACAATTGGATCTCGGCATCCCCGACGCCTCGTTCGAGACCGGCGGAATCCTGCTCAACGAATTCGATCTGATCGCCGCCGGCATCGGCGCCGTGCTGGTCGCCGGACTGGCGATATTTTTCCAGAAAACCAAGATCGGCTTGGCACTCCGTGCAGTTGCCGACGATCCGCAGGCGGCGCTTTCGGTCGGCATTTCGCTGAAGACCATTTGGATTGTGGTGTGGTCGGTGGCCGGCATCGTTGCCCTTGTCGCCGGAATCATGTGGGGGGCCAAAAGCGGCGTGCAGTTTAGCCTGGCGTTGATTGCCCTGAAGGCGCTGCCGGTGCTGATCCTGGGCGGCCTCACCTCGGTGCCGGGCGCCATTGTCGGCGGGCTCATTATCGGCGTTGGCGAAAAAGTGGCGGAAATCTATTGGGGTCCTGCCTTGGGCGGCGCCATCGAAAACTGGTTCGCCTACATGCTGGCCATGATGTTCCTGCTGTTCCGCCCGCAGGGCCTCTTTGGCGAACGAATTATCGAGCGGGTGTGAATCAGTGTTTTTTCGCGAAACCGGCAAGCTCAAACATTATTACCGCCAGGAACAGGCCATGCTGCCGCTGCGCGAAGACCGTTTCTTCGTCGCCGTGGTGGCGCTTGCGGCGTTTGTTGTCGTGCCGATCTTCGCCAATGAGTATTGGCTGCAGGCGATCCTCATCCCCATGCTGGTGCTAGCCGTGGCGGCGATCGGGCTTAACATTCTCACTGGCTATTGCGGCCAACTCAGCCTCGGCACTGGCGGTTTCATGGCGGTCGGCGCCTACAGTACCTACAAGATGACGACCGCCTGGCCCGACCTCAACATCATCCTCATTTTTTTGATATCCGGATTTTTCGCCGCCGGTGTCGGCATATTGTTCGGCTTGCCGAGTTTGCGCATCAAGGGGTTTTACCTTGCCGTGGCAACACTGGCGGCGCAGTTTTTCCTGGTTTGGCTGTTCAACCGGGTACCGTGGTTTTACAACGACGCGCCCTCCGGCACGATTACGGCACCGCCCCGCACCCTGTTCGGCATCATGATTACCGGCCCGCACGCGCACGCCGAGACGCGCTATCTGGTGGCGCTTGTTTTCGTCGTGGTTTTGGCCGTGCTGGCCAAAAATTTGGTGCGTTCACACATCGGCCGCTCGTGGATGGCGATCCGCGATATGGACGTGGCGGCGGAGATCATCGGTATCCGGCCGTTCCGCGCCAAGCTCGTCGCCTTTGCCATCAGCTCGTTCTATTGCGGCGTCGCCGGCTCGCTTTACATTTTCCTCTATCTTGGCAGCGCCGAAACAGCCGCCTTCGACATCAACGTGTCGTTTCTCGTTCTGTTTATGATTATCATCGGCGGGCTCGGCTCGATCATGGGCTCACTGCTGGGCGCCGCCTTCATCACCATCGTGCCGATTTTTCTGACCAATCTGCCGCATATTTTCGGCATTCCCATCGCCATCGATCTTTCCAAACATATCGAGGTGATGATTTTTGGCGGCATGATCGTGCTCTTTCTGATCGTCGAACCGCACGGCCTGGCGCGGCTTTGGCGCCTCTCCAAGGAGCGCCTCAGAATGTGGCCGTTTCCGCACTGAAGCGAGGCAAGCGTCCGATTGCGATTTGTTGCAACCATGATAGAGTCGAGACATGGGAGACTGAGATCAATTCAACCACACTACTGGGAGGTAATTATGTGGCTTAAAAGAATTATATTGGCGGCCCTTGCGGTCGCTGTCATGGCGCCGGCGGCTTGGGTGGAAAAGGCCCAGGCAGAGGGGGAACAATTCATTCCTCTGCCGGTTTACCGCACCGGCCCCTATGCGCCGAACGGCATTCCCTCGGCCAACGGCTATATCGATTATATGAAATTGCTCAACGCGCGCGACGGCGGCATCAACGGCGTCACCGTGACCTGGGAGGAGTGCGAGTTCAAATATGACACCAAGCTCGGTGTGGAGTGCTATGAGCGCCTCAAGAACAGGGGCGCCAAGGGTGCCTCGCTGATCAATCCCTACAGCACCGGCGTTACCTATCAGCTCATTCCCAAAGCTTCGGTCGATAAGATACCGGTGCATTCCATGGGCTATGGCAACACCGCCGCCTCGGACGGCAGCGTGTTCCCGTGGGCCTTCACCTTCCCGACATCCTATTGGAGTCAGGCGTCAGCGTTTATCAAATATGTCGGCGCCCAGGAAGGCGGCATGGACAGCCTCAAAGGCAAGAAGATCACGCTGATCTATCACAACAGTCCTTACGGCAAGGAACCGATTCCGACGCTTGAGGTATTGGCCGATATGTATGGCTATGAGCTCAACCTGCTGCCGGTCGATCATCCCGGTCAGGAGCAGAAATCAACCTGGCTGCAAGTCCGCCGCGCCCAGCCTGATTGGATTTTCATGTGGGGCTGGGGGGTGATGAACCAGGTCGCCATCAAGGAAGCGGCATCGATCAACTACCCGATGGATCATTTCATCGGCGTCTGGTGGTCGGGCACCGAATCTGATGTGATACCGGCCGGCGATTCGGCGATCGGTTATAAATCCGGCACCTTCCATGGCGCTGGTGATGGCTTTGCCGTGCACGACGCGATCGTTCAACATGTCTATGGTGGCGACAAGGCCGAGAGCATGGAGAATAATTTCGGCGAAGTGCTTTATAACCGCGGCATCATCAACGCGGTTTATGACTCGGAAGCGATCCGGACCGCCATGGGCAAGTATGGCGATCAGGTCCTGTCCGGCGAGGAGGTGCGTTGGGGCTTCGAGAATCTCGATCTCACCGCCGCGCGCCTGGTTGAGCTTGGCCTCGAGGGCTTCACCAAGCCGATCAAGCTGAGCTGCTCGGACCATGAAGGCAATGGCCCGGTGCGGATTCAACAGTGGGACGGCTCGAAGTGGGCCATGGTCAGCGACTGGATCACGCCCATGCGTGACGTGGTGCGGCCCATGATCGAAGCGGCTGCGGCCAAATATGCCGAAGAAAACGACATTACGCCGCGCGATTGTTCGGCGGAGTAGGGCGCCATTAACGAGCTCTCAACTGGCGCTTCGCCGAATGCGGAGCGCCAGGCGCTGCTCAGCGTCGAGGATATCGAGGTCATTTATGACCGCGTGATCCTGGTGTTGCGCGGCGTGTCGTTACAGGTTCCCGAGGGGGGCATCGTTGCCCTCCTCGGGGCCAACGGCGCCGGCAAGACGACGACGCTGAAAGCAATCTCAAATCTATTGCGGGCCGAGCGCGGCGACGTTGCGCGCGGTCAAATTCTCTATCAGGGTAAGCGCGTTGACCGCCTCACGCCCAACGAATTGGTGCGCCGCGGCATCATCCAGGTGATGGAAGGGCGGCGTTGCTTCGAGCATCTGACGGTCGAGGATAACCTCATGACCGGCGCCTACACGCGGCGTGACAGCAAAGCCGCCGTGCGCGACGATCTCGATCTGGTTTACAGCTATTTTCCCCATCTAAAAGAGCGCCGCACAATCCAGGCCGGTTATATCTCGGGCGGCGAGCAGCAAATGCTGGCGATCGGGCGGTCGCTGATGTCGAAGCCGCGCATGATCCTCCTCGACGAGCCGTCCATGGGTCTCGCGCCGCAACTGGTTGAGCAGATATTCGAGACCGTGAAGCGTCTCAACGAAGACGAGGGCGTGACCATCCTATTGGCGGAACAAAATACCAACATCGCGTTGCGCTACGCGACCCACGGCTACGTGCTGGAAAGCGGGCGGATTGTGCTCGACGGCGCCGCCGAGACGCTCAGGAACAATGCCGATGTGAAAGAATTCTACCTCGGCCTCGGCTCCAAGGGTCGGCGCAGCTTCCGCGACGTCAAACGCCACCGCCAGCGCCGGAGTCTGCTCGCCTGAGTGCCTCCGCCGCGCCTCCGCCGCGCCGTCGAATTTGTTCATTTGCTCGCCCTCAACACCCTGAACAAGAGCCGAACGAACTACATATTATCATTATATTTCAACAGATTATGACTATAATCTTTCGACCCTCTTGCGTATGAGAACAAATCATGTACGTTGGCCGCATTGCATCCCCACTCCAGCTATGAAATAAGGGAGGTTCTGATGGCAGATACGGCCTTGCGGCTCGTTGAGAGGAACGACATGGACAAGCAGAAAGCATTGGACGCAGCTTTGAGCCAGATCGAGCGTAACTTCGGTAAGGGCTCGGTGATGAAGCTCGGCCAAAGCGATTCGGCGGTCCAGGTCGAAGCCATTTCCACCGGCTCGATCGGGCTCGATATTGGTCTCGGAATCGGTGGTCTGCCGCGCGGCCGCGTGGTCGAGATCTATGGTCCCGAAAGTTCCGGCAAAACAACGCTGGCGCTGCATGCCGTGGCGAACGCGCAAAAGCTCGGCGGCATCTGCGCCTTCGTTGATGCCGAGCATGCGCTCGATCCGGCCTATGCCGCCAATCTCGGCGTTGATATCGATGAGTTGCTGATCTCCCAGCCCGACGCCGGCGAGCAGGCGCTCGAGATCACCGATACGCTGGTGCGCTCCGGCGCCGTCGATATCGTCGTGGTGGACAGCGTCGCCGCCCTGGTGCCGCGTGCCGAGCTCGAAGGCGAGATGGGCGATGTCCATGTCGGCCTGCAGGCGCGGCTGATGAGCCAGGCGCTGCGCAAGCTCACGTCTTCAATTTCGCGCTCGCGCTGCATGGTCATCTTCATCAATCAGATACGCATGAAAATCGGCGTCATGTTCGGCAGCCCCGAGACCACATCGGGCGGCAATGCGCTTAAGTTCTACGCTTCCGTCCGCCTCGATATCCGCCGCATCGGCGCGATCAAGGAC
>JAPYQV010000241.1 GCA_029937205.1 Alphaproteobacteria bacterium | reverse complement strand
GCCGCCTCCAGCATCAAGCCGATCGGCAAGCCGTCCGAGGTGAAACCGCACGGCACGGAAAGTCCGGGGTGGGACGACAGCGCACTGCCATAGGTGAAGCGCGCCGCATCGCGCGTCGCCTCGTGTAGGTTTTCATCGCCGGTAATGGCCGGCGGCGGCATCGGTACGGTGGGCGCCAGAATCATGTCGACCTGCTCGGCGAAGGTGCGCTTCAAGGTGCGCTGCCAAATCTCCTTGCCGCGCATCGCCTCGGCATAATCCACAGCCGTGAAATCCAGGCCCAGCATCATCCGGGCGCGCACGCGCGGGCTGATGGTCTCCGGCTGGTTTTTCAAACGATCGCCGAAATAGGCGCAGATATCGCCATAGATCTGGGCGATATTCCAATCCTGCGCCAATTCCGCGCCGGGCAATTCGATTTCGTGGATTTCGGCCCCCAGGCGCTCGAACACTTTGATGCTGTCGAGAACCGCCTGTTCGACTTCAGGGTGCAGGCGCTCGAAGTGGAATTTTCTGACGATTCCGATGCGCTTGCCCGCTATGCCGTCATTCAGGGCCGGCAGGAAATTTTCCAGCGGCTGATCGGCACTCACCGGGTCGCCCGCATCGTAACCGGCAAGGGCGGCAAACAGGCGGGCGACATCGGCGACCTCGCGCGCCATCGGCCCGATGGTGTCGTTCGACATGCTGGCCGGCGTGACGCCGCGGATGGATATTCGGCCATGGGTCGGGCGCAGGCCGGCAACCCCGGTCATCGACGCCGGTATGCGCACCGAGCCGCCGGTATCGGTGCCGAGCGAACCCTGGCACATGCCCGCGGCCACACTGGCGCCCGAGCCGCCGCTGGTGCCGCCCGGAATATGATCCGGATTCCATGGGTTTCGGCATTGCCCGAACACCGGATTGGTGGTCACAACGCCGAATGCCAATTCCTGCATATTGGCCTTGCCGATCAGCACCGCGCCGGCGGCGTGCAGGCGGCGCACCACATCGGCATTCTGGTTCGGCACATGGTCGGCAAAGAACATGGCGCCGCTGGTGGTACGCATACCGGCGGTGGCGATATTGTCTTTCAAGGTGATCGGCATGCCGTGCAACAGGCCGAGCCAACGCCCCTCGCCGGCGGCCCGGTCAGCCTCGGCGGCGCGCGCCAGGGCGGCCGGCTCGTCCCAGGTGACAACGGCGTTCAGTGTCTCGTTGTGGCGGTGGATATTTTCGATGCAGGCCTCTGTTGCGGCCACGGCTGAAGTCGCCATGTGTATTTTCCCTGTTGTGTTGTCAGCCGCGCGCCAGCTTTACGAAATTATCGTAAATCAGGCGGATCGAACGGCTCATGTCTGCGCTGTGGTATTCGGTGTCATCGACCAGACGCGCCAACGCGCCCTCGCCGTGCTGCGCCTCAAGCGCCGCCACATACTCCGGATAGGCATCGACGGCTTGCACCATATCGGCAGACAGTTCCATGTGAAACTGTAAGCCATAGACCGCGCGGCCAAGGCGAATGGCCTGATTTTCCCACGCGGTTGAGCGCATCAGGAGGCTGGCACCGGGCGGCAACTCCAGGATCGCGTTCAAATGCCATTGCACGGCCTTGGCGCGGGTCGGCAATCCCGCCAGGAGCGCATCTTCCGCCGCGCCCGGCAGCGTCTCCACATCGAGCACACCGATCTCGGGCTGCTGCATCGGCCCAACGCGACCGCCCGATACCTCGGCGATGAGCTGGGCACCAAGGCAAATGCCGAGCACCGGCTTGCTGTCTTCACGGACGGTGCGGCGGATGAATTCCTTTTCATCCACCAGCCAGGGATACTCAGCCTCCTGGTCGGTCTGCTGCGGCCCACCCATGATGATCAGCGCGGCATAGTCATCAAGCGATGGAATGGTCTGGCCGGCATAGGTATCGATACCGTCCCAGGCGATGCCGTCCTCCGCCAGGAAATCGCGGATCACGCCGGGGTTGTCGAGCGGCGAATGCTGTATGACGAGAAAGCGCATCAGGTCGGCTCAGGCGACGCGCGCGAGGCTGACGAAATTCGTATGGAAGGTCGAATTGCCGCCCATATCCGCCGCCGCATCCGACGTGGTGGCATTGGCATTGGCGCCCCAGCGTACCATGTGGCTCACCACCAGCCCGGGCTGCACATCTTCGCTTAGCCGGGCCACCAGCTCGACCTCGCCGCGCCGGTTCCAAAGACGCACGGTTGCGCCATCCGCAATGCCTTCGCGCGCACCGTCATCGGGATGGAGATAGACGGTCGGCTCGCGCACGCCGGCATGTTTGCGCGCCACATTGAAGAGCTGGCTCGACTGCAGATGCCGGCTCTTGGGCGTGATGAAGCGGTAGGCATGTGTGTCGTCAAGCGCCGCCGGCGTGTAGCTCGGCGCAATCAATTCCAATTTGCCGCTCGGCGTGGGAAAGCGGCGGTCGGCAAAGCTTGTTTCTTCCACCGGCAGGCACGATACCGGCCCGGTGGCGAGATCATCGAAATCGAGATCCGTACCCACCAGCAAGGCGCGCAGCGTATCCTCCTCGGTCTCAAAGAAACACGGCTCGTCAAATCCCATGGCCTGGGCGATCTGGCCGAACACCCAATGGTTGGAACGCGCCTCCCCTTGCGGCGCGATCGCCGGATTGTTGATCTGCGCATAGTCGTGCCAGTAGGAACGGTGCACATCCCATTGCTCGGCCTGGGTGCAGGCGGGCAGCACCAGATTGGCGCGCGCGGCGGTATCGCTCATGAACAATTCATGCACGACGACAAACAGATCGTCGCGCGCCAGGCCGGCATGCACCTTGTTCTGATTGGGCGTCGTGGCCGCCGGATTCGAATTGAAAACATAGAGCGCCTGGATGGCGTCATCCGCCGTCAGGGTCTCGCCAAGCTTAATCATGTTGTAAAAATTGGGACCGTCGTTGCGCAGCCCGGGCTCGCTGATATCGCCCATCGGCCAATCGAAATTGGCATAGAGCGCGCCGCCGCCCGGCACGCCGACCTGGCCGGCCATCGCCGCCAATGTCGCCAACGCCGCCACCATCTCACCGCCATTGCTGTTGCGCTGCAGCCCGACGCCGATATGAATAAGCGACGGTGTGTTAAGCGCGTAAAGCTCGGCGAATTTCTCGATCCGCGCGGCCGGCACGCCGCACATATCGGCCGCCGCCGGCAAGCTCGTTTCCATCACCTTTGCCCGAACCGCGTCGTAGCCGGTGGTGTGTGCATTTAGAAATTCCTCGTCCGCCCAACCCCGTTCAATAAGCAGGCGCATCAACGCCATCGCCAGGATTGGATCGCTGGCCGGGCGCGGCTGAATAAAGAGATCCGCCGCCTTGGCCGATTCGGAGCGGAACGGATCGACGACGATGGTCGGGTGGATATCCTTGCTCAGCACATGGCTGTGGATGTTGGTCGCCTTCGGATTCTTGCCCCAGGCGACGTAACAACGGGTTTTATTCAGATGCTGCGGCTCGGTGCCGCGAATGGCGCCAAAGGTGCGAATCACCGCCTCCGCCCCGGCCATGGCGCAAATCTCCAGCCCGACCCGGCTGGTATTCAGCTTGTTCCACAGCCGATCGCCGGAGCGCGACGAAACGAAGCCCATATTGGCGAGATAGTGATAGGGCAAAATCGCCGCGCCGCCGCGCCGGGCGGTAATGTCATGAAAGCGCGCGGCAATGATTTGCAAGGCGTCCGGCCATGATATTTGCCTGAATTCTCCGCTTTTATCCTCGCGGTAGAGGGGGTGTTGCAGCCGATCCGGGTGGTAAATCAGCTCTTCATAATGTTGAAACCGGCCGCACAGAAAGCCCTGCGTAACGGGATGATCCGGATCGCCGCGAACAGCCACCACGCGGCCATTTTCGACCTGCGTAAGCATGCCGCAGGTGTCCGGACAATCCTTTGGACAGACGGATTTAACAGTTTTGATGGTCATTCTTATCGCTTTCCCAGGGACACCCATTCTAGCGCCTGGCGGAGGTCAAACAATCGCCTTTGATATTTAGGCGCATGTGGCGTAATAATTGGGCGCTTTTGCGAACGTAACATTTGAGCAGGACAAAATGGCGAATACAGAATTAGACACCCCGCCCAATTTTGGCGGCAGAGTAATGAAATTTATCCGCTCCCGCGACGGTTGGACGATGTTTTTGGCATTCGCCATATGTGTCGTTTCCTCGATTTTCATGGCCGGTCTTCTGCCGGTCGAAGATGACATGAGCGCCTTCGGTGTTCTCTTTATCTATTTCGTCACCATGATTATCATGGCCGGAACCATTCGCATTGGCATGGGTTTTTACGATAAATTCTCCAAACGCGGCTCGTAACAATCGCGGCTCGCAAGAGGAACCCCGACCACGCCCGCCGACACCGACGCACCTTCCGCCAAGACGCCGGGCACTGACCCCCCGGCCAATGCGTTACGTCTGAATACCGCGCCCGACGGCGCCCTCCTGCTGCCTTCCGTTTTTCGCGATGCCCAGGGCGAGGCGCGCTTTACCCTGCCGATCCCGAAACACTTTCTCGCCGACCTGGCGATCAAGCATCTGATCGAGCGCGAGGCGCGGCACGGCGGTTTCGAATATCCCACCCGCGCTTTCTTCGACGCCCATCTCGAACCCGGCGACGTGTTCATCGATGTCGGCGCCCATTGGGAAATGCTGAGCCTGAGCGCCGCCACCCGCCACCGCGGCGAGATATCCGTCCTCGCCATCGAGGCGGACCCGGTCAACGTCACCCAACTGCTGCGCGGCATCGCCCATAATGGGCTTACCGGAGATATCGAGACGGTCGCGGCGGCGGCCGGCGACAAGCCCGGCACGGCGCCGTTGATCGGCAATACCACCATGGGCAACAGCCTCTACGGCAAAGGGCTGGAAGGGATGCAGCAGGTGGCGCGCGGGCTCTCCGTGCCGATCGTCACCCTGGACGGCCTGCTGGCCGAGCGCGACGGGCACAGGGGCGCCGCGTGCTGATAAAAATCGATGTCGAAGGATTTGAGCCGCAGACCGTCAGCGGCGCCGCCAAACTCCTGCAAAGCGGTTTGGTGGCAGCGCTGGTGTGGGAACATGGCCGCGCCTTTTTTGAGGAGCCCGGCAAAAGCGCGGCCGAGGAACTCATTACGGCGTTGCGCGATTACGGTTTCACGCTGCATCAACTGCCGAGCCACGAACTGGGCGGCGCGCTGATGCCGTTCGTGCCGGCGCAGCATGTGTGCAATGTGATCTGCCTGAGCGGACAATTTAAGACCTATCGCGCCTACAACCGCCCGGC
>JAPYQV010000240.1 GCA_029937205.1 Alphaproteobacteria bacterium | reverse complement strand
ACATTGGCGCCGCCCGCCACCATGCCGGTGATGGAAACCGGGTCGTACCCTGGCGTATCCATAAACACAAAACCCTTGCTCTCCACCGCCTCGGCGTAACGATAGACCTCGACCAAATTGCTCGTCCCACCCTTGGCCGCGGCACCGAGGGATTTTTCCAGGATCGTGGTCAAGCCGCCCGCTTTGTTGCCGGGTGATGGGTTGTTGTCGACCACCGCGCCGTTCATTTTGGTGTAATCCTCCCACCAGGAAATGCGCTCAAGCAATTTGCGCCCCACCGCCTCCGATTCCACGCGCCGGATGAGCAGATGTTCGGCGCCGTATATTTCCGGCGTTTCGCCGAGGATCGCGGTCGCGCCGTGGCGCACCAGGAGATCGGCCGCCGCACCCAGTGCCGGATTTGCCGTCACGCCGGAAAAGCCATCCGAGCCGCCGCACTCCATGCCCAAAATGATGTGGCTGGCCGCTACCACCTCGCGCTTTACGGTGTTGGCGGCCGGTAACATGGCTTCGATGCATTCGATGCCACGGCGCACCGTGGCGCTGGTGCCGCCCTCACCCTGGATCGTCATGGTATGCAGCATCTCGCCCGGCATCAGCCCGAGATCCGCCACCATATTGTCGAGCTGATTGATCTCGCAGCCGAGGCCGAGGAGAAGCGTGCCGACGACGTTGGGATGGCGGGCATAGCCGGCGATAGAACGGCGGAGATAATCCCACCCGTCGCCATGCGCCGCCGTGCCGCAGCCCGATCCATGCGTTAGCGCAATCACGCCATCGACATTGGGCCATGCGTCGAGCGCGGGGCCGCGAAAATGGTCGCAAATGTAGCGCGCCACCGTGGCCGAGCAATTCACGCTGGTAATCACGGCGAGGTAGTTCCGCGTCGCCACACGGCCATCGGCACGCACGATGCCCTGAAATGTGGCGCGCTCGTGTTCGGCAACATATTCCGTCGGCTTGGCCGCGATGCCAAACTCATAATCCCGGACAAATTCCGCAAAGGCCAAATTATGATCGTGCACATGTTCGCCGGGCGCGATGTCACATGTCGCGAAACCGATAATCTGGCCGTACTTCCGCACCGCTTCGCCGCTCTTGATGGCCTCGGTCGAGATCTTGTGGCCGGCCGGGACAGCGTCTTTCAATCTCAGCACGGTGCCATTTTCAGGCAGGTCGCTGCCGGCCACCAATTCAGCTTTGGTGATGACAACATTATCCGCCGCATGCAGCCGCAAAGCAGCCTCTTCAATCTTCATAAGATCCTCAAAACTGGTTCTGCGCTCCCGGCCAAGTGTAGAGCAATTCTCACGGGCGCGCGACGATGAGGCGCACAATATCCTCTACCAAAAAGCGGTTTTCGACCTCTTCCAGCCCGGCATCGCCAAGATAGAGGTGGGTGTTGCGGTCAAACGCCGCGCCATATGCCCAACGCACCCAGGGTGCCCAGAGTTTCATAACGAAGCGCTTCCGGGGGTCTTTGGAATAATTGTATTCGAGCAGGCGAATTTCACCCCCCGGCTTGCAAATTCGTGCCAATTCCTGAAGCGCCGGCAGTTGGTGCTCCGGCGCAAGCACGCAAAACAGAAATGACGAGACGACGGCGTCGAAGCTGTTGTCGTCAAAATTCGTCTTCATCACATCCATTTCCATCAACTGCACATCGCGCGCCACGTCCGCACGTCGGCGCTCGGCGCGCGTTAGCATGGCCGGGCTGAGGTCAATTCCGACCATTTCGCTGCCCTTTGGATAGAATGGAATGTTTCGCCCGGTGCCGACGCCGGCATCGAGGATTCGTCCCGACAGGCTCTCGAACAGCAGCGGCCGCAAGGGTTGATAGCGTTTGCGCTCGAACGGCGCATCGAGCAGATCATACCAGCGGGCGATGCGCTGATATGTGGCGCGCTTGGTCATGGGATTACAGCCGCATCATGCGCAAACGGAGCGCATTGGATATGACGGAAACCGAACTTAGGCTCATTGCCACGCTGGCAATCATCGGGTTCAACAGCAGCCCGAAAGGCAGGAATAGGATACCGGCGGCGATCGGGATGCCGAGAAAATTATAGCCGAAGGCAAACAGCAGATTCTGCCGGATATTACGCATGGTCATGCGGCTGAGGCGCCGCGCCCGGGCGATGCCGCGGAGGTCGCCGCTCAAGAGGGTAATGCCGGCCGCTTCGATGGCAACGTCGGTACCGGTGCCCATGGCGATACCGATTTGCGCTTCCGCCAGAGCGGGCGCATCGTTCACGCCATCGCCGGCCATGGCGACAATGCGCCCCTCGGCGCGAAGCTTCCGCACCATTTCGCGCTTCTGCGCCGGCAGCACGTCCGCCTGAACTTCATCAATGCCGAGCGCCGAGGCAACCGCGTTGGCGGTTACCGCGTTGTCGCCCGACAGCATGACGACGCGAATACCATCGGCGTGAAGATCGCGTACCGCCTCAAACGAAGACTCTTTGATTTTGTCCGCCACGGCAATCAATCCGGCGGCATGTCCGGCCATGGCGACGAACATGACGGTGCGGCCTTCGGCGCGGTGATCTCCGGCACGGCTTTCCAACTCGGCACTATCGATCCCGAGAGTGGCAAACAATTGAGCGTTGCCTAGTGCCACATCCACGCCGTCGACCGTGCCGGTCACACCGCGCCCGATATTTGCCTGGAAATCCTTCACATCGCTCAAATCAAGTTGCTGTTCCACGGCGCCTTCAATAATGGCGCGTGCCAATGGATGCTCGCTGGCACGCTCGAGGCTGGCGGCGAGCCGCAGTACCGTGTCCTCACTCTGATCAGGCAACGCTTCGACAGCTGCCAAACGGGGCCTGCCTTCGGTCAAGGTCCCGGTCTTGTCGATCACCAGTGTGTCGACTTTTTCGAACAGCTCCAGTGCTTCAGCATCACGGATCAACACGCCGGCCTGAGCGCCACGTCCTACTCCGACCATGATCGACATGGGCGTCGCCAGGCCGAGCGCACAGGGACAGGCGATAATCAGCACGGCAACGGCGTTGACCAGCGCATATCCCAGGCTCGGCGCGGGCCCGAAGACACCCCAGGCAATGGCGGTAACAAGCGCCGCCGCGAGTACCGCCGGAACGAAGATACCGGCGACCCGATCAGCGGTGCGTTGAATCGGCGCCCGGCTACGCTGGGCCTCGCCGACCATTTGCACAATGCGATACAGCAGTGTTTCCGTACCGACATGCTCGGCCCGCATGATAAAGCTGCCACTGCCGTTCAGCGTGCCGCCGGTTACTTTTTCATCAACACCCTTTTCGACGGGTAAGGATTCGCCCGTCATCATGGATTCGTCGAGCGCGCTGGCGCCATCGACAATTACGCCGTCAACCGGCACTTTCTCA
Organism: Alphaproteobacteria bacterium; assembly: GCA_029937205.1. GTDB lineage: Bacteria > Pseudomonadota > Alphaproteobacteria > UBA828 > UBA828 > PTKB01. The sequence goes on along the minus strand of JAPYQV010000240.1, from coordinate 1,910 downwards.
CCGGGAGGAACACGCAGTCGGTCCCCTGCCCTGACCGCTTCCAACGCGACGTCTGCTTCCGAACCGTCCTCGCGAACAATGCGGGCGAGCGCCGGAGCGAGGTCCAACAACGCGCGCAACGCCTCGCCCGTCTTTGCCCGCGCTTTCAACTCCATAACCTGGCCGAGCGCGACCAATACGGTGATGACAGCGGCGGCCTCGAAATAGACCGGCACGTCGCCGGCGGCCGAACGGAACGCGGCGGGAAATATGTGCGGCACCGCAGTGGCGACGAGGCTGTACACATAGGCAACTCCGGTGCCGAGCGCGATCAGGGTGAACATGTTGAAATTGCGGCTGATCACAGAACGCCAACCACGTTCGAAAAACGGCCAGCCACCCCACAACACCACGGGCGACGCCAGGGCGAGTTGGACCCAGGTCCAGATCCGCACCGATGCGATGTCTTGCAACGGTGCGCCCGGAATCATTTCGGACATGGCGATGAACAAAAGCGGCAGTGCGAGCGCGCCGCCGAGCCACAGGCGCCGGCGCATGCTCACCAGTTCAGGATCCGGCGGCGCATCCAATTGCACCACGCTGGGCTCAAACGCCATGCCGCAAATAGGGCAATCACCTGGCGCGTCTGCCTCGACTTCCGGGTGCATCGGGCAAATGTATTTGGTCTCGCGCAGCGGCAGGATGGTCGCTTCCAGAGCCATGCCGCAGCTCGGGCATATCCCCGGCCCGTCATTCTCCACGCCCGGGCACATCGGACAGGTATAAGCGGCAGCGCTGCCGCCAGAAGATTTCTTATTGATGCTGCCACCATGCGCGTCATGGAAAGCCGGGCAACAGGTTGAGGGAGTGGAATTCATATGGGGTCGATCAATTGGGATGAAGGCACGACAGCCAGGGCCGGCAATAGGTAAGTTGCAACAGTCTTTATATGCTCATTCCAGTTACTGGAAGGTCAATAGCTGGGCGCGTGAAAATTAGATGGCCTTGGCAACGCAGCAAATGGGCTGATGCATTTACGGAAAATAACGCTATAAAACCTTGATATGTTGCTCTTAATCGACAATTACGACAGCTTCACCTACAACCTCGTGCACTATCTGGGCGAACTCGGGGCCGAAGTGGAGATTTATCGCAATGATGCTCTCAGTGCCGATGATGCACTGGCGCTGAATCCGCGCGGCATCGTCCTCTCGCCGGGGCCGTGCGATCCGGACCGGGCAGGTATCTGCCTCGAGCTGATTGAGAAAAACACCGGCGGAATTCCGTTGTTGGGCGTTTGTCTCGGCCATCAAGCCATCGGCCAGGCGTTCGGCGGCAAGGTGGTCCGCGCGCCGAGCCTGATGCATGGCAAGATGAGCGATATACAGCACAGCGGAGATGGCCTGTTCGAAGGCGTGCCGACGCCTTTCTCCGCCACGCGTTATCATTCTCTGGTGGTCGAGCGGCAGTCCCTGCCCGATTGTCTTGAAGTCACCGCCCAAACCGACGACGGTGTAATTATGGGGCTGGCGCACCGGAAACATCCCGTCCACGGCGTCCAGTTTCACCCGGAGAGTATTGCCTCCGAGCAGGGGCACGAATTGTTAAAGAATTTTTTGCAGATTGTGAAGAGCAGCAGGCCGACATGAATGACAGCTTGGAAAATTTTCGCGGGATTCTTGCCAATGTTGCCGCCGGCAATGCGCTCAGCGTTGCGGAAGCGGAGCACGCCTTCGACATTATGATGGCCGGCGAGGCCACGCCGGCACAAATGGGTGGCCTGTTGATGGGCTTGCGCGTGCGCGGCGAAACGGTTGACGAAATCACGGGCGGCGCCAGGGCAATGCGCGCCCGCGCGCTGAAAATGGACGCGCCGGAAGGTGCGATCGATACCTGCGGTACTGGCGGCGATGCCAAGGGCACGTTTAACG
>JAPYQV010000239.1 GCA_029937205.1 Alphaproteobacteria bacterium | reverse complement strand
ATACCGTAAAGCGCGTGACCGCCTGCCTCGCCGGCCTTTGCGTGATGTTATTTGGCGTCGCCGCATGTGCCGATAATTTCCCTCCGGGCGAGGTTAGAAGCGCGCTGACGGTGGCCGATCTAATGGCCGATCACAATGTCGATGGCGCACCGGTCCATAACGCGTATTTCATGCCGGTGGGTAAGCAGCAGCCCGCCCTTCACCGCTTCGAAGGGACGCTCACGCTGCCCGAGTTCGATCTTCGAGTCGCTGTGGCGGCAACAACCTATGTGCCGCATGATCTGCCGCCGGGTGCGACGATATTCCCAGGCGTCGATTTAGAATTCTTTGTACAGGATGGCTATTTGGTTCCGGTTCGCCGCGGCATTATCCGGTCCAAAGGTGGCTCCAGTTTGACGCAAATTATTGTCTCGCCCGGTAGGGTATGGTCCGAGCCAGGCGACGGCGGGTTCTCGCGCGCCTCATTTCCGTTCGTTACGGTCAATGACATTTCCAACAATAGCCACAACGGCATCGCCACGTTTGTTTTCGACGAATATCAGGTTTCTTCACTGCGCCTGCAAATCGTGCAGGAAGCGGCATCCTGGGCCATGTACGATTTTTGGGGTCAATCAAGCATGACCTACCGGCCGCACGCGATGGCGGATCGTGCCCAGCTGGCGATAAAATTCGCCGAGGAGCGCGACCGCGAGGTGCCGATGCGGGCGTGGTCGGCGCTCAAAGCCCTGAATGGCGGAAAATCAGTCCCGCCGATTATTCATCAGCACGGCAGCCGCGAAAGCGTGTCGGTGGCCGGCCTCATTATCGACGGTGTGATCTACGCCCATCCGTGTCACGCGCGCTATGGTGATTATCCTTATTGCCGCGAAATGCGACACGGCGTCTATTCCGTCACCAAATCCATGGCTGCGGCGCTCGCGTTGCTGCGTCTCGCGCATAAATTCGGGCCTGAGGTGTTTGATCTCAGGATCGCGGATTATGTCGACATTAATGCCGGTCATGACGGCTGGCAGCAGGTCACCTTCGCTCATGTCCTCGGTATGGCGGCCGGCGTCGGTTACAAATCACCGGTGCGCGAGCCACTCCGATTCTTGGCCAATGAAGACAATCCGACATTGCTCAACTGGCTGACCCTGATGAGCGCTGGAGAAAAGCTTTCGAACGCGTTCGAAATGGGCGGCAATTACCCCTGGGGGCCGGGAGAGGTGGCGCGCTACGATACCATGCATACCTTCATTTTGTCCGCTGCCATGGACGCTTACCTGAAGACCAAACAAGGCCCCGACGCCGATATTTGGCAGATGGTACAGGATGAGGTGTTGGCGCCGATCGGCGCCTTTCATGTGCCGATCATGCGGACGGTTGAGAGCGATGGTGGGCGCGGCCTGCCTATCATGGGTTATGGCCTTTATCTACGAATCGACGATGTCGCCAAAGTGGCGCGGCTGTTGCACGACGGCGGGCGCTATGATGGTCGGCAATTGCTGCATCCCGGCAAGCTCGCCGAGGCGCTCTATCAAACCGATTTGCGCGGCCTGCCGACCGGCGGTGACGGCCAGGACCATGAGTATCAACTTTCCTTTTGGATGAAGCCGTTTAACGATCATCAGGGCTGCAAAACATGGCTGCCGAAAATGGTCGGCTATGGCGGCAATATTGTCATGATCCTGCCGAATCGGGTGACGGCGTTCCGATTCGCCGACAACCACCAATATTCCGCTCGCGACCTCGCCCTGGCGGCGCACGAAATCCGGCCGCTTTGTCCGCAATAGGGCGGTTTATGCGCCCGTATTCCGCTTTTGGTGCGTGAACAGGTTTATTTCCGCCTAATTATTTCGCGTCTAAACCGCCGCCGTCTAAAGCGAATCTTGTCAATTGGCATTCTAGGCTTGATCCCGGCTCACTTGGCGCTATATTGCGGCGCCTCATTCAGATACCAGATGTACAGGCGATGATTAGAGAGCAACTCACCGAAGCCCTAAAAACCGCCATGAAAGCGCGTGACGAGTGCACGATACTGACGGTGCGCTTGATTCTCGCGGCACTTCAGGATCGTGATATCGCGGAGCGCGGCAAGGGCAATCCGGACGGCATTGGCGATCCGCATATTTTACTGTTGTTCGCCACCATGATCCGCCAGCGGCGCGAGAGTATTGCCCAATATGAAAGCGGCGGGCGCGTTGACTTGGCCGAACGCGAGGGCGAAGAGATCGCCGTCATAAACCGCTTTATGCCGCCGCAAATCGAGGGCGACGATATGGTGCAAGCGATCCAAAGCCTGATCGGCGCGGAAAACGCCAAGACAATCAAAGACATGGGCCGCACCATGTCGGCGCTGAAAGCGAAATACGCCGGCCGTATGGATTTCGCCAAGGCAAGCGGCGTGGTCAAGGAATTGCTCGCCTAGCTCAAGGCACAAGTTATCCCGACTTTATCCCCTGAAATTTAAGTCCTGACGCTCTCTAACAGTCGCGCACGGCCAAGCGCTGCGTTACTGTGGCCAGATGGCCTTTACGCCGCAATTTCTCGACGAAATCAGAGCCCGTGTCGCGCTCTCGGACGTAATCGGCCGTCGTGTGCGCCTGATCCGCAAGGGGCGCGAGCATTCCGCCCTCTGCCCGTTCCACAATGAAAAGACGCCGTCCTTCACGGTGAGCGACGAAAAGGGCTTTTTTCACTGCTTTGGCTGCGGCGCACACGGCGATGTCATCGGCTTCGTCATGCGCGACGAGGGCCTATCGTTTCCCGAAGCGGTCGAGCGTCTGGCCGGCGAAGCGGGCTTGGAGGTGCCCAAGGAGGCGCCCGAGGACCGCGCCCGCGCCGAGGCCCAGCTCACGCTCTATGGCGTGCTTGAACAAGCCGCCGCATATTTCGAAAGCGAATTGCGCGCCGATTCAGGCGCCGCCGCACGGGCCTATCTCAACGGGCGCGGATTGAAGGCAGAAACGATAAAGACCTTCCGGCTGGGATTCGCGCCCGATTCCAGAACCGCGCTCAAAGCGGCATTGAAAAGCGAACAAATAACTGAATCCCTGTTGGTGACCGCTGGCATGCTGATCGAACCTGAAGGTGGCGGCACGACTTATGATCGCTTCCGCCACCGGGTGATCTTTCCCATCCAGGACCGGCGCGGACGGGTGATCGCCTTTGGCGGGCGGGCGCTCGGCGATGCGCCGGCGAAATATCTCAATTCGCCGGATACGCCGGTGTTTCACAAGGGATCGGTACTCTACGGCATGCATCTGGCGCGCGGCGCGGCGCGGAAATCCGGCCGGATCGTTGCCGTCGAAGGCTACATGGACGTGATCGCGCTGCATCAAGGCGGCCTCACCGAGACGGTGGCGCCACTCGGCACGGCGCTCACAGAGCTGCAGATGGAAGAAATGTGGCGCCTGGTGGACGAGCCGATCCTCTGTTTCGACGGTGATCCGGCCGGACAAAAAGCGGCGGCACGGGCGGCGGAACGCGCGCTGCCACGCCTGAAATCCGGCAAGTCCCTGCGCTTCGCCACGTTGCCGGCGGGCGAGGATCCGGATAGCATGATGGCCGAGGGCGGCAAAAGCGCTCTGGAAGACGTGCTGACCGGCGCTTCGCCCTTGTCCGAGAATATATGGATATTGGCCGGCGGTGGCGGCGAATTGACCACACCTGAAGCGCGCGCCGCGCTCAATCGCCGCCTCAACGGCTATCTTGAGCAGATACCGGACGGCGATCTCAAATTCTATATCCGCCGGCATTATAAAACCCGCCTCTATGAGCCATTCAGCAAAATAGGATCGGGACGCAAACCGCACCGGGAAACGCGCCGCCGTGCCCGCGATGACGAAAAGATCTTACCGCAGCAGGGCCTCGGCGGGCGCGCCGAAGGCAATTCCGCTCACCGCGAGCGCGCCATTCTGCAGACCATTCTCAAATTTCCGGAATTGCTGCATGAATTCCATGAGGAGATCGGACGCCTGCCCCTGCTGGCCGCGCCTTACCGCACGTTCCGCGATGCGCTGTTGGCCGCCGATGTGGATGGCAGTGCGCCGGACAAATCGAAAATCAATCATATTTTGACCCAGGCCGGATTGGAAAAACTTCTCGATGCGCTGGTCGGCGGCGACGCGGCCTATTTGAATTGGGCCGCCAAAGCCGACGCCACAAGCCTGGATGACGCGCGCATACAATTGCGCCATGCCCTCGATCTGCATCACCGCCTGATCGATATGGAGAAATTTCGCCGCGAGGCGGAAGAGGCGCTCGCCGATGATATGAGCGAAGAGAATTTGCGCCGGCTGGCGGAAAGCATGCGTGCGGTGGACGAGGCGCCGGGCACCGAAGTGCAACTTCCCGGCTACCGCGACAACCCTGAACCGCGGCGCGAATGAAGGTTTTTGACCGGGCGGCTAAGGCGGGAGCTTGTTCGGATAAATTCGCATGCTTGACAGCTTTCGCCAGCCGATTTAGACATTTCGGTGGAGTAGACTTGAAACGGCGCGCTGCGCACGCCATTTCATTGGAATAACGGATTTGAAGGAACCTCATTGAACGTCTCTCGCCGTCCGCCCGTCGACCGGTGATATAAGGCGTTTTTCGTGCTGTTTTGATTCCTGCACTTTATTCATGGTGCAATCTGTTGTTTTAGTTATGTTTTTTACCGGCCGAATTTCGGGGCCGAAATTTGGAGAGACCGGTGTATGGCGACAAAACCTGCAAAAACCGCTGATTCTGCCGAACGGAGCGAGGAATCTGCGGATCGCCCCGTTCTCGACTCGCTGACCGCGGCGGTTCGCAAACTGGTCAGCCGCGGCAAGGAACGCGGATATGTCACCTATGATGATTTGAACGAAGCGCTGCCGCCTGATGAAGTAAGTTCGGAGCAGATCGAAGATACCATGACCCAGCTCTCGGAGATGGGCATCAATGTTATCGAAAATGAGGAATCCGAAGAAGCCGCCAGCGATGACAAACCAACCACCACCGGCACCGCCGCACCGGCCAAGGTTGAAGACGAGGATCTCGGCCGAACCGATGATCCGGTGCGCATGTATTTGCGCGAGATGGGCAGCGTCGAGCTGCTCTCGCGCGAAGGTGAGATTGCCATCGCCAAGCGCATTGAGGCTGGCCGCCAACGCATGATTGCCGGTATCTGCGAAAGCCCCTTAACCATGCGCGCCATCATTGAATGGCGCGATGCGCTCAAGGAAGAGACCATTCTGTTGCGCGATGTGATCGATCTCGATGCCACCTACGGCCGCGAGCCGGGCTCCGCCGTCAATGGCGGCATGCAGGGCAGTCAACCGGGCCAGGGCGGTCAACC
>JAPYQV010000238.1 GCA_029937205.1 Alphaproteobacteria bacterium | reverse complement strand
GTTTGTTGGCCGGCATCGACCAATTTTTCCAGCAGGACCTCGCCGCCGTCATTTTCCCGGTGCACCGCCGCGACCAATTCCTCGCTGACCGTCAACGGTGTTTCCAGGCTGCGAGTCAAATTCTCGACCCGGCTCGCCACATTCACCGTATCGCCGATGACCGCGAATTCCAGTCGACGCTCGTTGCCGATATCGCCCACCACCGTCACACCGTAGTGCAATCCGACACCGACCGAAACCGGCGCATCGCCCGCCGCCACCCGCCGCTCACTCCATTGGCCCAGAGCCTCGACCATATCGATGGCGCAGCGCAGGGCGTTTGTGGCGTCGTGGGGGCCGACGCGCGGCGTGCCGAAGGTCACCATCAGGCCGTCGCCGATGTATTTGTCCACGGTGCCGTGGTGGCGGAACACAACGTCCGCCATCAGATTGTGATAGTCGCGCAGCATGGCCACCACGCGCGTCGCCGGTTCGGTCTCGCACAGGCTGGTGAAGCCGATGATATCGGCGAACAGCACAGCGACATCCTGGTCATGGGCCGCCGTGCCGATGCCGCCGGTGGAGACGATTTCATCGACCACGTTGGGCGAGAAATATCGCGCCAGCTTGGCCCGCGCCCGTTCCGCCTGGGAGCGAATTTCCACGAACCGCCGGGTGCGGCCGACGATAGCGGCGAGCGCCGCCGCGACCAGGATCACCGCCAGAATTTCGTTCATCCGATCGCCGAGGAAAACGAAATTGGGGTCGAAATAGATTGCTTGCAACTCCGCGATCGTCGTTCCGCCGCTCTCGAAACCAGAGAAGATGTCGGGTTCATTCAGGACCCACAACAGCGACCCGAAACGGGCGAGGGCAATGCATAATCCGCACCACAGCACCAATAGCGGGCGAAAGCTGAATGTCGCCTGGGCCAACAGCAGAAAATACCAGACGAATGCGCTGCCGCGCAAAACGATGGCCGGGGTAAAGTCCCCGGCTTCGAACGGATTGGGTGAGATGAAGATGATGCTCAGAACCACAACATCGGCGACCACCCATATATAAGGCGCCCAGGCAGGACTGAGGCGGCGCTTGATGAGGATGAATTGTGCCAATCCGAGGGCAAGCATTACCGATAGCTCGCCAAGCGTGTAGAAATAGGCCGCCCCGGTGCTCGGATTGTCGAGTATTTGCCACGCGAGGATGACGAGCAGCGACCAGGAGCGCACCTTGGCGGCGAGCATCAAACCCTGGCGCTCCTCCTCCAGGAAAGCGCCGTGCAGGCGGTTCAGAAGCCTGACCCGGCTGGTCGTTCATCGCCGCTCCCGAAAGAATGCCTTGAGCAGCGCCGCCGCCTCGGTCTCGGCAATGCCGCCGTAGACCTCCGGGCTATGGTGGCAGGTCGGCTGGGCGAAAATGCGCGGGCCGTGCTCGACACCGCCGCCCTTGGGGTCAGGGGCGCCGAAATAGAGCCGGCGAATGCGAAACAGGGAAATCGCCTGGGCGCACATGGGACAGGGCTCCAGGGTGACATAGAGATCACAGCCGCCGAGGCGGGCATTGCCCAGGATTTGAGCGGCGGCCCTTAGCGCCAGCATCTCCCCATGGGCGGTGGGATCGTTGAGCTCTTCCGTACGGTTACCGGCGGCGGCCAACATCGTGCCATCGCGCACCACCACGGCGCCCACGGGAACCTCGCCACGAGCGGCGGCGGCCCGCGCTTCGTCGAGGGCGCGCGTCATTGGTGTGAGAGCCGGCTGGTTCATGGTGGCACCATCGCGGCGCGCTACGGCGGCGTCAAGCAGGGCGCCGCGGCAATGATCCCTTCTCGCGACTGCGTTAACGCCAAATTCAAGGTTTCAACGGCTTGTTACAACTTCGGGCTTCCGATATATTGCACCGCACAATCAATTGCTCTCAGCCAAATAAGGTCAGGTATTCATGTCGAACACGTCATCCAGCGCCACCGTTACGCCGATCTTCGATGCCTCCGAGCTCGACGGCCATATGATCGAAGACCTCGCGGTCGGCATGACCGCCGTCTATTCGAAGACCATCACAGAATCCGACATCAATCTGTTTTGCGCTATTTCCGGTGACACTAATCCGCTGCACCTTGATCACGAATATGCCGCCGGTACCATGTTCGGCGGCCCCATCGCCCACGGCATGCTGTCAGCCAGCCTGATCTCCACGGTCATCGGCACCAAGCTGCCGGGCCACGGCTGCATTTACATCAGCCAGAACTGCCGCTTCAAGGCGCCGGTTCGGGCCGGCGACACGGTGCGCGCCCGGGCGACCATCACCGAGATCAACAACGAGCGCCGGCGGGTCAAGCTGCAGACTATCTGCACGGTCGGCGAGACGATCGTTGTCGATGGCGACGCCGAAGTCATGGTGCCCTCGCGCGATTCTTGACTCTTGGATAGAGCGTTCAATCGCCACGCGGGCTCCCGCCGAACGGTCGGCGACCCGCAGTCGCGGGCTGAAAGCAAGAAGATGGAGCTCACCCGGCGGTCATCTATTGACCGCTGGCAAGCGCGAACGCGCGCCGCCGCTTATGCGGCGGGAACCCGCGTGGTAATTGAACGCGTTTACCAAAACGTTGAGTTCGCGGGGTATATGCGGTAACCAACGCGGCTATGCGTATTCTTAGGCACTTTCATAACGTTGCCGAGGCGGATCGCGGCGCGGTTGTCGCCCTGGGTAACTTCGACGATTTGCATCACGGCCACCAGGCGGTGATCGGCGAAGCCGAGCGGATTGCGCGCGCCACCGGCGCCCCCCTCGGGGTGCTCACCTTTGAGCCTCACCCGCGGCTGTTCTTCCAGCCCGACACGGCGCCGTTCCGCCTGACCCCGTTCCGACCCAAAATGCGGCTGCTGGCTGAGCTTGGCGTCGATGTCGTCTACAACCTGCGCTTCGGGCCGGGCATCGCCGGCCGCTTGGCGCCGGAATTCGTCATCGACGTTCTGGTCGAGGGTTTTGGCATCAGTCACCTTGTGGTCGGCCCCAATTTCGTCTTCGGCAAGGGCCGCCACGGCAACGCCTATATTTTGCGCCAGATGGCGGCGCGCGAAGGCTTCGGCTTCACCGAGGTCGAGCCGGTAACGACTGGTGACCAGGGGAGCGCCAAGGGAGATGCCATGGGAGATGACCGTATGTTCGCCTCGACGGACATTCGGGTGTTGGTGCGGCGCGGACAGGTTGACGAGGCGGCGGCGCGTCTTGGCCGGGCCTGGGAAATCGAAGCCCGGGTCCAGCATGGCGATGCCCGCGGCACCACCATGGGCTATCCCACCGCCAATCTGCCCGTGGTCGGTGCGCTGCACCCCGACGCGGGCATCTACGCCGTGCGTGCGGGTATGATTGAAGACGGCGTTTTTAGCTGGCATGATGGCGCCGCCTATATCGGCACTCGCCCGACCTTCGCCGGCGAGGAAACCCTGCTTGAGGTCTTCCTGCTCGACTTCAAGGGTGATCTCTACGGCAAACGCCTGCGCGTCGCGTTTGTCGAGCGGGTCCGTGAGGATAAGGTGTTCGACAATCCGGATGCCCTGATCGCCCAGATGGACATCGATTGCGCCCGCGCCCGGGAAATTCTCGGCCGCGAGACCGCCCCACTCGCGACCGCCAACGCCTAGTTATTCAAACATTCGATCCTGAAAGCCCGATCATGAGCACCGACTATCGGCCCACCGTGTTCCTGCCCCAGACCGACTTCCCCATGAAGGCGAAGCTGCCCCAGCGCGAGCCCGACATGCTGAAGCGCTGGAATGATCTCGACATGTATCGCCGCCGCCGCGAGGCCGCCAAGGGCCGCGAAAAATTCATCCTTCACGACGGCCCGCCCTACGCCAACGGCCATATTCATGCCGGCACCGCCCTTAACAAAGTGCTCAAGGATGTCGTCATGCGCTGTCAGCAGATGCTCGGCAAGGACGCCAACTATGTGCCCGGCTGGGATTGTCATGGCCTGCCCATCGAGTGGCAGATTGAGCAGCAGTACCGCAAGGACGGCCGCGACAAGGACGCCGTCGATATCATCCAATTTCGCGCCGAATGCCGGGCCCACGCCGAAAAGTGGATCGCCGTGCAGTCGGCCGAGTTCCAACGTCTCGGCGTGGTCGGTGACTGGGACAACCCGTACCTCACCATGAAGCACGCGCCCGAGGCACAGATCGCTCGGGAAATCGGCAAATTCGCCATGAACGGCGGACTCTACAAGGGCTCCAAGCCGGTCATGTGGTCGGTGGTCGAAAAGACCGCCCTGGCCGAGGCCGAGGTCGAGTACCACGACCATACCTCGACCACCATCCACGTCTGCTTCCCGGTCGTCACGCCGTCCCTGCCGGCCCTGGGGGGCGCGGCGGTGGTGATCTGGACAACCACCCCCTGGACCATTCCTGGCAACCGTGGCGTCGCTTTCGGCGGCGATCTGGATTACGTGGTGTTCGAGGCGGTCGCGGTTGGCCAAGACGCCTCGGCCAAGCCCGGCGACAAGTTCGTTACCGCCGCCGATCTCAAGGCCGACACCTGCGAGCAGGCCGGCATCACCGAGAGCCGCGATATCGCCAGCTTGAAGGGCGACGATCTGGCGGGCACGGTTTGCGCCCACCCCCTGCGCGGCCAGGGCTACGACTTCGACGTGCCCTTGCTGGCCGCCGACCATGTCACCCTGGAAGCCGGCACCGGGCTGGTTCACATCGCGCCCGGCCACGGCGCCGAGGATTACGTGGCCGGCATCGCTTTCGGTCTGGAAGTGCCCGAGACTGTCGATGGCGACGGCACCTATTTCGCCCATGTGCCAATGTTCGCCGGCCAGCATGTGTTCAAGGCCAACGACACTGTCGCCGACGCCCTGACCGAAGCCGGCAGCCTGCTGGCCCGGGGCAAGATCACCCACAGCTACCCCCACTCGTGGCGCTCCAAGGCGCCGCTGATCTTCCGCAATACGCCCCAATGGTTCATTTCGATGGCGACCAATGACCTTCGCGATAAGGCCCTGGCGGCCATCGACCAGGTCCGCTGGGTGCCCAAAGCCGGGCGCAATCGACTGCGCGCCATGATCGAACAGCGGCCCGACTGGGTGATCTCGCGCCAGCGCGCCTGGGGCGTGCCCATCGCCGTGTTCGTCCACAATGAGAGCGGCGAGTTGTTGCGTGATCAGGCGGTGCTCGACCGCATCGCCGATGCCTTCGAGGAGGGCGGCGCCGATGTCTGGTACACCGCTGATCCGCAAATATTCCTGGGCGATGATTACGCCGCCGCCGACTACGACAAGGTCGACGACATCGTCGATGTCTGGTTCGAGTCGGGCTCGAC
>JAPYQV010000237.1 GCA_029937205.1 Alphaproteobacteria bacterium | reverse complement strand
GTCTATGAGCGTCCGTTTTCGACGTGCGCCAGCCACCCCAGCCGGGCAGCGGATGGGCGCTATTTCTAAAGGAGTTAGAAGGTGTTTGGATTATCGGCAAGCGGCTTGATCGACAAATTCGCCAATCGGCTGAGCGGCATGGAGACCAGTTTCACTCTAAAAATGCCGGACGGTTCAGAGCGCCTCATGGGCAACGGCGAGCCTAAATTCGAGATCGCCCTCAATAACCAGCGCGCCGTGCGCGCCATGGGATCGCTCGATGAAGCCAATATTGGCGAGTCTTATTTGAAAGGCGATTTCGACATCAATGGCGATCTCTTGGAGATGTTTGCCCTGCGCGGATCGATGGACGATCGTCACCCCATGGTGACAGCCTGGCGCTTTATCCAGCCGCTTCTTTTCGGCCAAGTCCATACCAACCGGCAAGCGATATCCTCGCATTATGACGTTGATCCGAAAATGTTCCTGAGCTTTCTCGACAAAAAGGTGCCGGCATATACACAAGGCGTGTACGAAAGCGACGACGAGACACTTTCGGCAGCGATGGAACGCAAATTTGATTACACCGTGGAGATGTGCGAACTCGGACCACGCAAAAAGGTGCTGGAAATCGGGCCGGGCTGGGGCGCCTTTGCCCGCCACGCACTGCGCGAGGGCGTAGAGTTTACCGGCGTTACAAATTCGCCAACTTCACAAACCTACCTCAATGAATTCCTCGGCGAATTTGCCGATCATTTCCGCATCGATTTTGTTGATATCCTGGCATACGAACCCAAAGATAAGTATGACGCGATTGTCATCATGGGCGTGATCGAGCACATACCAAATTATATGGCGCTGCTGAAAAAATTTGAAAGCGTGCTAAAGCCTGGTGGGTTGGTCTTCGTCGATGCCAGCGCGGCACGCACGAAATACGAGCTTTCAACTTTCATGGTGCGCCATATTTATCCTGGCAATCATTCCTTTTTCGTCCTGCATGATTTTATGGAGAAGCTCAACAAGACACCGTTTGAGATGCTCGAAGTGCAAAATGACCGGCACAGCTATTTCCTCACATTCCGGCAGTGGGCGATAAACCTGGAAGAGAGCAAAGATTTCATCTGCGAAAACTTTGGCGAGGTGGAGTATCGCAAATTCCGCCTTTATTTATGGGGCGCAACTTACGAATTTATGGTCAAGAATCTGGATTGTTATCGTCTAATTCTTTACTTGCCGAAGAACCCAACGGACTGGAAACGCTAAAGGCCACTCTTCTGCAACGCCGCCCGACGCAAATTTTTGGCGCGCAGTAACAGCGAATTCGTTTCGTTTTCGTCTTCGTTTTCATCTTCGTTTTTTGCGCCTTGCATGGCGATCAGGGTCGCGCTGTCAAAACTGACGAGTTGAACAGCACGTTGGCCATCACTCTGCACGCGGATCACGCGACCAGTGAAACGGCCCGCGTTCCGGCCAGGGCCCTCAATTGTACCCTCGACTTGATCATTTCTATGGTGATCATCCAATCCATCGCTAAGAAACCCGCCTTGCGACCAATTGCTCGTGCTGCCCTCGTGATTGCCGGACTTTATCTGGAGTTGGCGGTCTTTACCGTAGACTCTCTCATGACGTCGTTGGTTGGCAATCCGCGCAGAATCCGGGTTAATGTTCATCGTTTCCTCTTACTGGGACACAATTCGGCTCCACCGGACTCAGGGACATTTCCAACAAACTCCGCCCAATTCGTTAACGATGCCCTAATAGTCTAATTTATCACCAATTTGCCATGCTCGAGAAACGCCCATTCTGAACCAAAATGGTCTAAGCTGAGTTCCTGGAAATACACTGCAACGAAGTAAAGGCATGAAAATATTCTTATGCCTAACTTTGGCTCTGTTGATGATGCCTGGCGCCCTACAAAGCGTGTTTTCTCAGGACATTCAGGGCGTAACCGAACAGCAACGCCTGCTTGACCGCTTCAACGATTCCGAGCTCCCGAAATCCGGATTTGACGACGATACCTCTGCTGTCGGTGTGAGCATTGATCGCGCCGACGCGGAGCAATATCGTTTTACATTCAAGTCGATCAAATTTCCCGGCATGACACTATACGACACGTATGACATGCAGCCCCTCTACGAGGTGATGCTCGGAACGGAAATAAGCCTCGCCGATATCCTGGCTCTGGCGGGGGAAATCGAAGAAAAATACGCAACGGACGGCTACAGCACAGCACGGGCGGTGTTGCAAACGCTTCCGGATTCCAGCGGCAGGGTTGCGTTGCTGGTCATTGAAGAGTTCTGACTCGAGAACTTCGCGAAAGAATATGATGAATAGTCACGATGCCATGCGCCGCGCCATCTCACTGGCGGAGGATATGTTGCGTTCCGGAGAAGGACGGCCTTTCGGCTGTGTGATCCTGCTCAAGGGAGAGATCATCGGCGAAGGATGGAACAGCATGGACCGGGACCATGATCCAACCGCGCATGGCGAGGTTGTGGCGATCCGTAATGCCTGCCGCGATCTCAAGACCCTGAACCTCTCCGGGGCGGAGCTCTATACCAGTTGCGAACCGTGCCCCACGTGCACCAGTGTTATTCTCATGACCGGCATTTCCAAGCTCTATTACGCCGCCTCGGCGGATGACACGGCGATATTTGGCAACGATCCGGGTCGGCTACGGCGCGAAGTCGGCAAACCAATGGGCGAGCGCAGCCTGGCAAGCGAGCAATTGTTGGGCGAGGAAGGCCGAGCACTATTGTTGGAATGGGCGCAAATGCCGAGTGGCTGATGCATCCGCGGCGCGGCAGCATATATGTGAAGGCTTTCAGCGAATCCGAGGAATGTTAATTGCCAGAAAATAGCGTGCCAACCAATGCTGTGTTCGGGCGGCTTATCCCAAACTTCACCGATAAAGCAGCGGAAGCAGAGTTCCGCAGCGCCCGCGCTGCGGCGGAAATTAGAGATACACGCGCCACGATCGGACTGTTAATCGGCGTCAATAGCTCCTTCGCAGGTCTCGATGTATTGCTGTTCGAGCACGATTTAACGCTCCTCCTCATACTCCGGTTGGTGCTGGCAAACGGCGTATTATTTGCTGCACTGGCGCTCAGCTTCAACACTTGGGTGGCGCAGCGCATCAGCCTGACGACGATTACAGTCACCCTGCTCTATGTCGTTTTTTACGCGATTTTTTGTTCTATCGCAGATGCGCCGCCCATATTTGTAGCGGGTATCGTCATGTTATTTTTTGGTATCTACGTCGTCACACCATTGCGATATGCGCATGCGGTTGTCCTCGGCTGGTCGGCCATGGCTCTCTATCTCGCTCTCGTGATCGGATTGGACATTATATCACTCAATCTCTTCGCCGTTCTCGCGGGAGAGCTCGTAGCGGCAAACGCCATCGGCATGTTTACGCTCTACCGTCTGGAACATCTGCGTCGGCTGGACTTTCACAACCTCAACCGGGTTGCCGCAGAGCGGAGCCGATATCATGACCTGTTGGTTCGCATCCTACCGGCCAGCATTGCCGAACGAATGCGCGGCGGCGAGCAACATATTGCTGACCAATTTGAAGAAGCGAGCGTGTTGTTTGTCGATATTGTTGGCTTTACCCGCCTCTCGGCAAAGTTCAAGCCTGAGGAAGTATTGACGCTGTTGGAACGGGTTTTCGCCGCATTTGACGAACTCGTGAATAAGCATGGGCTGGAGAAAATAAAAACCATCGGCGATGCCTATTTGGTCGCCGCAGGCCTGCCAGAGCCGCGCGCCGATCACGCCGAAGCGGTCGCCGATTTCGCCCTCGATTTGCAGCGTATGGCCCACAGTCTGCGTAGCCCGGATGGCAGCACTATTGAAATTCGTATCGATCTTCATAGCGGCCCATTGATTGCCGGCGTTATCGGCGAAAGCCGCTTTCTCTACGACATGTGGGGCGACACGGTGAATGTCGCGAGCCGAATGGAAAGCCTTGGGATGCCGGGAAAAATCCAGGTAAGCGAGGAAGCGCACAATATTCTGGCAGAAAAATTTACCTTCGATCCGCGTGGTAAAATAGACGTAAAGGGCCGCAGTGAAATGCATACCTGGTGGTTAAGCGGACGCCGGTAACGCGCTCTAATTCTCAACTTAAGTCATTTTATTTCAAATAGTTAGGGAATTATCCCGTGGTTCAGCGGGTATGAATGCAAAGTTTTCCCCTTGAAACGCTTGAAACTCTGCCCAATTCGGTGTTAGCACTCCTTCCCAGCGAGTGCTAACAGCGCTCAATCAAATAGATTTTATACTCAAAACACACCAATTGGAGGTCACTATGAAATTTCGGCCACTGCATGACAGGGTCGTCGTCCGCCGCGTTACCGAGAGCGAAAAGACTTCTGGCGGTATCATCATTCCGGACTCTGCCCAGGAAAAGCCGCAGGAAGGCGAGATCGTCTCCGTCGGCCCGGGCAGCCGCGGCACGGACGGTGAAGTTCACGCCCTGGACGTGAAAGCGGGTGACCGCATTCTGTTCGGAAAATGGTCGGGCAACGAAGTCTCCATTGATGGCGAAGATCTTTTGATTATGAAGGAATCCGACGTCATGGCCGTGCTGGAAGGCAAGGCAAAAGGCAAAAAGAAGAAGGCTGCCTAAGCCGCACGCCAAGAACCATCAAACTCAACCGGCCTCTTGGGCATTTTCGCCAACTGGGCCACCGGCCGATAGCGCGGCAATTAGCGCTCAGGCGGAACGAAGCAAAGCAAGGAATTAGGAAACATGGCTGCAAAAGACGTAATTTTTTCATCCGAGGCCCGCACGCGTATGCTGCGCGGCGTCGATATCCTGGCCGACGCGGTCGGCGTGACGCTCGGTCCGAAGGGCCGCAACGTGGTGCTCGACAAGTCCTTTGGCGCACCCCGCATCACCAAGGACGGCGTGACCGTCGCCAAGGAAATCGATCTTGCCGACAAGTTCGAGAATATGGGCGCCCAGCTCATCCGCGAAGTTGCCAGCAAGACCAATGACGAGGCCGGCGACGGCACCACCACGGCTACCATTCTGGCCCAGGCGATCGTGCGTGAAGGCTCCAAATCGGTTGCTGCCGGCATGAACCCGATGGATCTCAAGCGCGGCATCGACCTCGCCGTGAAAGCCGTTGTTGCCAACATCAAAAAGCGCGCCAAACCGGTCAAAACCAGCGAGGAAATTGGCCAGGTTGGCACCATTTCCGCCAACGGCGATGCGCGCGTCGGCGAAATTATCGCCGAAGCGATGGAGAAAGTCGGCAAGGAAGGCGTTATTACGGTTGAAGAGGCCAAGGGCCTGGAGACCGAGCTCGACGTGGTCGAAGGCATGCAATTCGA
>JAPYQV010000236.1 GCA_029937205.1 Alphaproteobacteria bacterium | reverse complement strand
CACGACCTCGAACACAAACACCCACGTAAAGTCACGACGCCGGTCACCATTTTTCTGGTGAATGGCGTGAAATTACAAGGCATTATCGTGTGGTTCGATAATTTTTGCGTGCTTCTGCGCCGCGACAACCACTCCCAACTTGTCTATAAGCACGCCATATCCACGGTGATGCCGGGACAGCCGGTTCAGCTCTTCAATGCCGGCAGCGAGGATGATGAAGACGAAGATGATTAGGAGCGCCGCCCATTTCATCTGATAATTCTGCTGGGCGGCAAGATTCCGCGCTGACGCGTGCCGCGATTGTTCATCCTGATCTGCAGTTTCGCAAACGGGCGAAGCAGGGAAATGGCAATGCCAACAGCGCGCGTTTAGAGGAGGCCATAGGCCTCGCCGGAGCGATCGGCTTGGAAATCGCCCATGCGTCGGTGGTGTCGGTGCCGCGTGTCCGCCCGGCGACCTTGTTCGGCTCGGGCAAGGTGGCGGAGATCGGCGAAATCATTGCTGAGCTTGGCGCCGGCGTGGTGGTTGTCGATGGCAGCCTCACGCCGATTCAGCAGCGCAACCTGGAACGCGCCTGGGACTGCAAGGTGATCGACCGCACCGCGCTCATCCTCGAAATATTTGGCGCGCGGGCGCGCACGCGGGAAGGCAAGCTGCAGGTCGAACTGGCGGCGCTTAATTATCAACGCAGCCGCCTGGTCCGTTCGTGGACCCATCTCGAGCGCCAACGCGGTGGTGTTGGCTTTCTTGGCGGGCCGGGCGAGACACAAATCGAGGCCGATCGGCGGCAGATCCGCGAGCGCATTGCCCGCCTCAAGCGCGACCTGAAGAATGTCGTGCGGACGCGCGGCTTGCACCGTGCGGCGCGCCAGCGCGTGCCCTATCCGGTGGTCGCCCTGGTGGGATATACGAATGCCGGCAAGTCGACGCTGTTCAACCGGCTTACCGGCGCCGATGTTGACGTCAAAGACCAGGTATTTGCCACGCTCGACCCGACCATGCGCGGGCTCACATTGCCATCGCGGCGCCGCGTTATCCTCTCCGATACGGTCGGGTTCGTGTCCGACCTGCCGCATGATCTTGTCGCCGCCTTCCGCGCCACATTGGAAGAGGTTGCCGAGGCCGATCTCATTTTGCATGTGCGCGACATTTCCCACTCCGAAACGGCGGAACAGCGCCAGGATGTGCATGACGTCCTGGCGGAATTGGGTATGGAAGACAAGGTGAATTCCGGCCTTATCGAAATTCTCAACAAGACGGACCTGCTGGTCGAGGCGGAACGCACCCGGCTGTTATCGACCCACGATTCGAGCCGCTCCCACGTCGCGGTATCGGCCCTTCGCGGAGACGGGATGGCGCCGGTATTGGCGGTGATCGATCAAGAGCTCTCGCGCGGCAGACGGATTCTCAGGGTCAGGATTGACCTCAGCGATGGCGCCTCGATCGCCTGGCTGTACCGCCACGGCGAAGTGCTCAAGCGCTCGGATGACGAAATGCTTGCTCATATGCAGGTAAGTTTATCGCCCGCCGATGCGGAGCGCTTCGATCGGCGACGTCGGGATTCGCATGATGCCGTCCGGTCCGACGCTCGAAACCTGCCCGAAATGGGTTGAAATTGCTCGATTTTGTAAGATTTGGCCTATCTGGTTGACAGAGCAGTGTATGGGTCCCTATATACCGCCTAGCACTCGTCGGCGCGGAGTGCTAATTTCCGCGCCAGCGTATCACAAATCATAAATTCGGGGCTCTCGCCTCGCAACCAGTGGTGGGAGACAAGCCATGAAAATCAGACCCTTACAAGATCGCGTTTTGGTTCGCCGCATTGACCAGGATGAAAAGACTTCAGGCGGAATCATCATTCCGGATTCGGCTCAGGAAAAGCCCTCCGAAGGTGAAATTGTTGCCGCGGGCCCAGGCGGTCGCGATGACAACGGCGCTATTCATGCCCTCGACGTCTCGAAGGGTGACCGTATTCTGTTCGGCAAATTCGCCGGCACGGAAGTCAAGGTTGATGGTGAGGATCTGCTCATCATGAAGGAATCCGACATCATGGGTATCATTCAGTAGGGCAGGCTTAAGACTATGGCTAAAAAGGATATTCGGTTTTCCGAAGACGCACGCGCCAAAATGGTGAGCGGCGCCGACATACTTGCGGATACGGTTCAGGTCACGCTTGGCCCAAAAGGCCGCAATGTTATTCTTCAGCAAGGTGATAGCGCGCCGCGCACCACCAAGGACGGTGTGACAGTGGCGAAGGAAATCGAGCTTTCCGACCGCTTCGAGAATATCGGCGCTCAGATGATTCGCAATGTGGCCGCACGTACCGGTGAAGTTGCCGGAGATGGCACCACGACAGCTACCATTCTCGCCCGCGCCCTGTTGCGCGAGGGCGTAAAGGGTGTCACTGCCGGGCTCGACCCGATGGGCATCAAACGTGGCATCAACCTGGCTGTTGCGGCAGCGATCAAGGATATTGCCAAGCGCGCAAAATCCGTCTCCACGCACGCTGAAATCAAGAATGTCGCGCGTATCGCCGCCAACAATGACGAAATGGTCGGCGATATGATCTCGGCGGCCATGAAAGAAGTTGGGCAGGAGGGTGTGATCACGGTAGAAGAGAGCACGGCGCTCGACAGCGAACTCGAAATTGTCGATGGCATGCGCTTCGACAAGGGCTTCCTGTCGCCCTATTTCATGACCGATGCCAACAAGATGATTACCGAGTTCACCAACCCCTACATCCTGCTGCACGATCAAAAAATCTCCAACCTTTCCGGCTTGATCAATGTGTTGGAAAAAGTGATTGAGACAAACCGCCCGCTGTTGATCATCGCCGAGGATGTTGATGGCGAGGCGCTCAGCGCTTTGGTGGTCAACCGGCTGCGCGGCGGACTGAACGTCGCCGCCGTCAAGGCGCCTCTGTTTGGCGACCGGCGTCGTTCCATGCTTGAGGATATTGCCATTCTCACCGGTGGCGTGGTCATCAATGAGGATGCCGGCAACAAGCTTGAAAACTTTACTCTCGACGATTTGGGCCAAGCGGCGCGCGTTGAAGTGAGCCGGATCGAGACCATGATCGTTGGCGGCAAGGGCAAGAAAAAGGACATCGAGCAGCGCTGTAACCAGTTGCGCAACATGCTCGCCGCCGAAGAATCCGAATATGAGCAGGAGCGTATCCAGGAACGTCTCGCCAAGCTCGTTGGCGGCGTTGCCGTTATCAAGGTCGGTGGCGGCAGCGAAGTCGAAGTTAAGGAACGCCGGGATCTGGTTGACGACGCCTTGAACGCCACGCGCTGTGCCGTGGACGAAGGCATTGTGCCGGGCGGTGGCGTGGCGCTTCTCAATGCCAGCCGTGCACTTGCCAAATTAAAAGGCGGCGACGAGAACGAGAATTTCGGTATCGCCATTGTTCGCAAAAGCCTGACGGTCGCGACCCACGCCATTGTCAGTAACGCCGGCGGCAGCGGCGATTTGGTGGTTGGTAAACTGTTGGAAGGCAAACCATCCACGCGAGGCTTCGATGCGCAGAACGGTAAATATTGCGACATGATGAAAGCCGGCATCATCGATCCCGCCAAAGTGGTTCGCACCGCTTTGGAGGACGCGGCTTCAATTGCCGGTTTGATGATCACGGCCGAGGCGTTGATCGTTGAAATTCCGGAAGACTTACCGCTTCCTGACATGTCCGGTATGGATGCCATGCACGGCAATGTCCCTGGCGGCGGTGCCGGCGCGATGCCCGGTATGATGTCCGGCGGGCCCGGTGGCATGGGCGGAGGAATGGGTGGCATGGGTGGCATGGGTGGCATGGGTGGCATGGGCGGTATGGGCGGTATGGGGATGTAATCCCGACCGCGCGCCGCTACACTCAACATATATCAATGATTGGAACCGCTTCTATCGAGGCGGTTCCTTTTTTTGTGCCGAATGATTCGCGATTACGGGAGTGGGCAGAGGAGGGGTCTCGTGCCCGGCTGTTATTCCGCGGCTTTGACCCGTCGCCAGATTTGATCGAGCTGCTCTAAATCCATCTCGCCGATTTGCTTGTCCTCCGTACGCGCAATCGATTCCAAGTGTCTGAAACGATTCTCAAACTTTGCGTTTGAATCGCGCAAGGCAGTCTCGGCATCTACCGCCAAATGGCGGATAAGATTTACGCACGAAAACAACAGGTCGCCGCACTCCATACGCAGATTATTGTTGCCGCCATCGGACCCCGAGCGGGCATCGTCAATTTCCGCCAGTTCTTCGGCGATTTTCTCGATCACCGGCCCGGTTTCACGCCAATCGAAGCCGACGCGGGCGGCGCGCTTCTGAATTTTTTCGGCGCGCATGAGGGCAGGGAGCGCCATGGCGACACCATCGAGCGCACTCGGCGCCGTTTTATTCTTTCCGGCCTGCGCCGCGCGCTCACTGGCTTTTTGTATCTCCCAGGCCTTGTTCTGTTGATCGGCATCCTTGATTTTAAGGTCGGCAAACACATGCGGATGGCGTCGCACCATTTTCTCGGAAATGCTGTCGACGACATCGTTGAAATCGAAATGTCCGGCTTCGCGCGCCATTTCAGCATGAAACACCACCTGGAGGAGGAGATCGCCCAATTCATCGCAGAGCGCCTCCATGTCGTTCTCGCGGATGGCTTCATCGACTTCATAGGCTTCTTCGATTGTGTAAGGCGCGATGGATGTAAAATTCTGTTCGACATCCCACGGGCAACCGTTTTCCGGATCCCGGAGGCGGGTCATGATCTCTAGTAATTTGTCGATATTTCCCTGCATTAGCCAATTCCTAAATGCGCATAATATATATTATGGTAAATTAATAGGTGTTATTTATCTCAAGAAACGCGCGCATCTCGTTGATAATATGTGATTTATCTAATTTTATAATTCCAGAACCAAACCATCATAGCCCGGTTCGACGCCTTCCGGCAGAAGTTCGCAGAGATCTTCGTAATCGAAATGATGAGACATGTGAGTCAGTACCGCCCGTTCCGGTTTTATTTGGGAAATCCATTCCAGTGCGAGACCCAAATGAGCATGGGTTGGGTGCTCATGGAACCCGACGCAATCGATGATCCAGAGTTTAATGCCCTTTAGGGTCTTGAACGAATGATCGGGAAATTCCTTCACATCCGTTGAATAGGCAGCGTCGCCAAATCTGAAACCGCTGCTCAGGCTGCGGCCGTGAACTTGATCGAATGGCGTGACCGGAACGCTTCCGATATGGAATGTCTCGCCATGTTGAAACGAGTGCGCCGTGAGGCTCGGCCGGCTCCAGACATTGCCGCCGGTCATGGCATGGAAAGCATAGCCGAAGCGCTCCTGGAT
>JAPYQV010000235.1 GCA_029937205.1 Alphaproteobacteria bacterium | reverse complement strand
CAAATAACCGTCGCGCAATTGGTCGAACGTGATGGCGCGGTATCCCGGATCGGCGACGTCGGGGGAGATCGACGCCGTCTTGCTGGTTGGGCCGAGCGCGCCGGCGGCAAAACGCGGGCGCTCTGGCGTTTCGGCGGCGCGCGCCGCTTGCACCGCGAGGCGCGCCGCGGCGGCATTGAGATCGTGGACCAAATGCTGGGTGCCGTAATCCGCTTGCGACATTTCCGTGGCGTTGAAGGTATTGGTGGTGACGATATCGGCGCCAACTTCGAGAAACTCAGCGTGGATGCCAAGTATGGCGTCGGGCTTGGTCAAAGAAAGCAGATCGTTATTGCCTTTGACGTCGGTATTGTGATCGGCCAACAGCGTGCCGCGAAAATCGCTTTCCGTGAGATCGAGCGATTGAATCATCGTACCCATGGCGCCATCGAGAATGAGGATGCGCGTGCGGGCAAGTTCTTCCAGCGCCTGGATGCATGATTTCCGGCTCATTTGGCGGTGGCTCCGGCGAGCGGCAGCGCGGCGCGAATGCCGAGGGCATGGCAAATCGCGCGCGTGAGCTCGGCCCGGTTGAGGGTATAAAAATGAAATTCATGCACGCCGTTGGCAATCAATCTCCGGCACTGCTCAATGGCGATCCAGCCGGAGATTAGGCGCCGCGTATCCGGGTCATCATCCAGGCCCTCGAACAGGCGGGCCAGCCAGTCCGGCAGGGACGCACCGCAGCGCGCGCTGAAATCGATCAGGCGGGCATAGTTCGTCACCGGCAGCATGCCGGGCACGATGGGCAACGTGATGCCGGCCGCGGCGGCGCGGTCGCGAAAGCGCAGAAAGAGATCGACATCGAAAAAAAACTGCGTCATGGCGCGGGTCGCGCCGGCGTCGATCTTGCGTTTGAGGTTATCCAGGTCGTTCTCCAGGCTTTCCGCCTCGGGGTGGCCTTCCGGGTAAGCCGCGACGCTGATTTCGAACTCGGCGACGCGTTTCAGTCCGGCCACCAGGTCGGAGGCGTAAGCGTAGCCGTTTTTCGGTGCCTCGAATGTCGCTGTGCCTTCGGGCGGATCGCCCCTGAGCGCCACCACATGGCGCACGCCGGCATCCCAATAACGCCGCGCCGCGTCATCCACCTGGCCGCGAGAATCGCCGACGCATGTGAGATGGGCCGCCGGGACGAGGTCGGTGTCGCTCAGAATCCGCTGCACCGTATCGAACGTACGCTCCCGCGTGGTGCCGCCGGCGCCATAGGTGACAGAGACGAAGTCCGGATTGAGCGGCGCCAGGCGCACGATCGCGCTCCACAATTGCTCCGCAATTTTATCGCTTGTGGGCGGAAAAAATTCGAACGACACGGAAGTTTCGCTGAGAGCCGGTGCGCAGACCGCCGCACCCAGCCGGTCGCCTGAAATCGGCGGCGGATTATCGAAAATCGAATCGGTCTCGGTCATATCGGAGCAATCCAAAAAAAACCGCTCCAGCTATCGCCGGGCGGCACCCATCGCTTTAGCCGGATTTCTATAGCGCCCGCAAGCTGTCGCTCAAATTCGGCGCTTTCATCTTATTGACATATAGAGACTATCTGGACCCTGTCAATGGCCGGGCAAGTTGCGGTAATAATGGCCTATGGCGAATAATTATGTAACCGAGCGGCGCTTGAGCGTGGCGCCGATGATGGAATGTACGGACCGGCACGGGCGTTATGTCCTGCGCCAGATCAGCCGTCACATCCTGCTCTATAGCGAAATGATCACGGCGGCGGCCCTGGTGCACGGCAAGCGGGATATTTTGTTGACCTTCGACGCGGCCGAACATCCGCTGGCGCTGCAATTGGGCGGCAGCGACCCGGCGGAGTTGGCGAGCGCGGCAAGCTACGGCGAAGCCGCCGGCTACGGTGAAATTAATCTCAATGTCGGCTGTCCGTCCGACCGGGTGAAAAGCGGGCGCTTCGGCGCCTGCCTGATGGCCGAGCCCGAACTTGTTGCGCGTTGCGTGGCGGAAATGGTGGCGGCGGTCGATATCCCGATAACCGTAAAATGCCGCATCGGCATTGATCGCCATGACAGTTTCGAAGAATTGCAGGTGTTTGCCGAGTTGCTGGTTGAGGCCGGTATGGCGAGCCTCGCCGTGCATTCGCGTATCGCCATCCTGCAGGGCTTGAGTCCGAAGCAAAACAGGGAAATCCCGCCACTCGACTACCCCCGTGTTTACCGCCTGAAAGAACGATTGCCGGGGCTCGAAATTATCCTGAATGGCGGTGTGCGCAGCCTCGAAGACGCGGCGGATCATTTACAACGCGTCGATGGTGTGATGATCGGCCGCGCGGCCTTCGAGGACCCCTATATATTGGCCGAGGCCGATGCGCGCATGTTTTCGGATCGCCACGCGCTGGCAAGTCGCCACGATATCGCCCGCGCCATGTTGCCCTACATAGAGCGCTCCTTAAGCGCTGGCTCGCGCCTCAACCATATCACCCGGCACATGCTGGGCCTGTTTCGCGCCCAGCCGGGTGCGCGCGCCTGGCGGCGCTATCTGAGCGAAAACGTACCCCTGCCGGGGGCCGGCCCAGAAACTGTAGAGCGGGCGCTCGCGCTGGTGCCGGAGGCCGGTTGAGAGCATTAATTATTGTTCAAATCACGCTCGAAATTTGTCCGGACAGATATTATGATGCGCCCGTGTGGGACACGAAAAAACGAAATAGGGTGGGGTTATGGCTAAAATCGGCGTCGATGTGGGCGGAACATTTACCGACATTATTCTCGATTCCGAAAAGATCGGTGGGGATTCGGGCGGGGTGACGGTGCACAAAGTACCGAGCACGCCCGAGGATCAATCGATTGGCGTTATTCGCGGCATCACGGAGATTTGCGACAAGGCCGGCGTGGCGCTCGGTGATATCGAAAAAGTGGTGCACGGCACGACCATCGCGACCAATGCGGTGATCGAGTATGACGGCGCCGAAGTGGGCATGCTGACGACGCGTGGCTTCCGCGACATCCTCCATCTGGCGCGCCATAAACGGCCGCATAATTTTTCCATGCAATTTGATGTGCCGTGGCAATCCAAGCCACTGGTGAAACGGCGCAACCGTATCCCGGTCAGTGAACGCATCCTGCCGCCCGACGGCCGTATTGAAGAGGCGTTGAACGAAGACGATGTGCGCGCGGCGGCGGAGCTGTTGAAGAAACGCGGTGTCGATGCGGTCATCATCTGTTTCATTTATTCGTTTCTTAACAACACCCATGAGCAACGCGCCAAGGAGATCGTCAAGGAAATATTGCCTGACACCTATGTGAGTTGCTCGAGCGAAGTCGCCGATGTGATCCGCGAATATGAGCGTTTCTCCACCGCCGCGATGAATGCCTTTATCGGGCCGCGCACGTCGTTCTACTTGCGCAATTTGGAGAGCGCGCTACGCGCCCAGGGAGTGAACGCCGAAATCCGCGTGATGCAATCGAATGGCGGGGTGACCACCATTGAGGGCGGCAGCGAACGGCCGGTGACGATCCTTATGTCTGGCCCGGCCGGAGGTGTGATCGGCGGCAAATGGGCGGGCGAATTATCGGGTGTTGAGAATTTGATTACGGTCGATATTGGTGGCACTTCGGCCGATATCAGTGTCGTGCCACGCGGCGAAGTGCGCATCATGAACCCGCGCGACACCATGGTGGGCGGCTATCCCATCCTCTCGCCGATGATCGATTTGGCGACGATTGGCGCCGGCGGCGGCTCAATCGCCTATGTCGATGAAGGCGGCGCCTTTCGCGTCGGCCCGCGCTCGGCCGGCGCCAATCCCGGCCCTGCCTGCTATGGCAAAGGCGGCGAGGAGCCGACCGTAACTGATGCGCAAGTGGTTCTGGGCCGCCTCGATGCGGAACAATTTCTCGGCGGCGGCGTGGCCATCGATCCGGCGCTCTCGACCAAAGCAATCGAGGACAATCTCTGCACCAAGCTTAATATGAGCGTCGAGGAAGCGGCGCTCGGCGTTATCCGGGTCCTCAATTCCAACATGGCGCTCGAAATACGCGCCAATTCGGTAGCCAAAGGCATTGACCCGCGTGACTATGCGCTCGTTGCCTTCGGTGGTGCGGGACCGCTGCACGGCGTTGCCCTGGCAAAAACCGTCGCGGCGCGAGAGACGATCGTTCCGCCCGCCCCCGGCATTAACGCGGCGATCGGTTTGCTGGCGACCGACATGCAGTATGAATTCACCCGCTCGGCCTTGATTACCATCAGCACCGCGGAGCAAGGCGAACTCGATAAACTTAACGGCCAGCTCGATGAACTTGTTGCCCTGGCGGATGCGGCTCTGGACGCCGACGATATTGCGCCAGAGGATCGTAAATTCACCCGCGTCGCCGAATGCCGCTATCAGGGACAGGGTTTCGAATTACGCGCCGAATTTCCTGACGGTACGGTGAGCGCCGAGAACAAACAGGTGGTGATCGAGAATTTCCACGAATCCCACCGGCGTGACTATGGTCACGCCTTCGAAGAGCAGAATGTGGAAATTATCACGCTCCGCGTGATCGCCACGGCGGCGACCGAAAAATTAAGCTGGCCGGCATTAGAGGCCGGAGAGGGGCACAACCCCGAAGCTGCGGTCATGTATACCCGCCCAACCACATTCGACAGCGGCGAGACGTTGGATACGCCGCGCTATGATCGGGGCAAACTCAAGAGCGGGCAGACAGTCGCCGGCCCGGCGATCATCATACAGCATGATTCCACCAGCCTAATTCCACCCGGCTATACGGCCGAAGTTACGCAATATGGCAATCTTCGCGTTCGGGAGGCAACATAATGTCGGCCCGGCGCGAGGCGCAAGTCATGAGCAATACCAAGGTTGATCCCATCACCCTGCAAGTCATCGGCGGCGCCCTTGATACCATCGCCAAGGAAATGGCCCATGTGCTTTACCGCATGTCCTATTCGTCGATCATCCGGGAATCAGAGGATCTCGGCGCCGGGTTGTTCGATGCCGACTACAACACCATGAGCGAGTCTGATTCGACGCCCATGCATATCGGCTCCATTCCGGCCTATCTGCGCGGCATCGAGCAAACCATGAGAGGCGAATGGAAGCCGGGTGACCTGGTGATCCACAACCACCCTTATTACGGCTCCAGCCACTCACCCGATATCGCCGCCGTGGCGCCAATGTTTCACGACGGCGAGCTGGTCGCGTTTTCAGCCAACACGGCGCACCATGTGGATATCGGCGCCGGTGTGCCGGGCGGCGTGGTGGTCGATGTGCCGGATGTCTATGCCGAGGGCATGCTGATCACCGGTATCAAGCTCTATGAAGAAGGCAAGCGCAACGAATCGGTCTGGCAGATGAT
>JAPYQV010000234.1 GCA_029937205.1 Alphaproteobacteria bacterium | reverse complement strand
CAACCATCCGATCTTCGGCGAGACGGACGAGGAAATCCGGGCGTATTTTGCCGACGCCGAGCGCGAAGCGGAGCGCCAGAGCGCGTTGTTCGATGGCCTCGAAACCTACTGCATGTTTATCGGCTACCCGTACAGCGGACACAGCCTGGTCGGCAGCCTGTTGGACGCCCATGAAAGTATGGCGATTTCCCATGAACTTCATGCGCTCAAATTTCTCGATGCGGGATTTAACGAGCGCCAGCTCTATGCGGTGATTCTGGAAAACGCCAAACGCTTCGGCGCATTCGGTCGCGTGTGGGGGAAATACGCTTACGCCGTGCCGGACCAGCGGCAGGGCCGTTTCAACCGGCTCACGGTCATTGGCGACAAGAAAGGTAGTGGGTCAACAATTATGATCGGGCGCGATTTTAATTGCCTGAACCGATTGCGCCGGGACATTTCTCTGCAACAGCGATATGTCCATATCATCCGCAATCCGTTCGATAACATCGCGACAATCGCCGAAAATGACCCCGAAAGATTGCCATGGGCGACCAAATTCTATTTTGACAACCACCGAACGAATCTCGCCATTATTGATGCTGTCGGCAGCGCCAATATAATTCATATACGCAGCGAAAATCTTATTGCCGGCCCGCAGAATGAATTGGTGCGCCTGTGTGGTTTCCTCGGCGTGACCGCAGCGCGGCGCAAGATTTACGAGCGCCAGCACCGTGCCATTCTCATGGCTCTCACCAAGCGTGAATCCGAGCGCGCCCAAAAGGCCATCCGCCATCATCTTCTGGCGGTGCGGAAAAATCTACTCGGCTATTGAGCGCCTTGCGACGCGCAGCCTCTCCGTGCAAGCTCGGCGCTCCACAACAGCGCACCGGGGGAAACAACGGCATGAGCAATACCGAGCCAAAAGATATCGTCAAAGAATTTCTCGCCGCCATTGCGGCGGGCGACGGCGAGACCATGATCGGGCTGATGGCCGAGGATGCGGTGATGTTCACACCGGGCCCGCCCCAGGTGCCGTTCAACGGCCGCTTCGAAGGCAAGGCATCGATCCTGCAGGCGTTTACGCTCTTTGGCGAATATCTCGAGATTCGCGATCACACCGTAAAAGTGATGTTCGGCGAGGGCGAGCATGTCGGCGTGCTAATCAACGAGACCTCGCGCGCCAAACGCACCGACCGCTTCATCAAACAGGATACCTTCTGGTATTTCCGCATCTCAGGCGGAAAAATCCAGTTCTGGGAGGTGTTTGAGGATACCGCGCAGGTCGGTTGGGCGTGGGACGACAGCGCAACGCGGCGCGCGGAGTAAGGCAGTTCGCGCTCGTTTGCCAGCGCAATTTAATTATCAACAATGTGTGAAGAGTCACTGTAATCCGCCGGACGCGACATTATGTTGGTGTTATGAACAGAATTCTTATCGCCGCCATATCCTCGCTTGTCGTTGCCGGGCTGGTCGTAACGGCCGCGCCCGCTGTGCGGGCCGCGTCGGCCCTGAGCCCGGCCAAGACTGTCGTCATCGACGTTTTGAGCGACATGAGTGCTGTCCAGGAGGTGCGCGGCAGCAACCGCTATAAAGAGCAGCTGCGCCGTTATCTGCATCTTGGCCAGCGTGGCGATGGCGCTGCGCTGCGCTGCGCCAGGTCGGCTTCCATTACGCCAAGGGCTGGGGTGTGATCCGCGATCTCACCAAGGCCTATATGTGGTTCACCCTCGCCGGCAAGCTCGGCAACGCGGATGCGCTGGAGAACTGCGCCAGTATGACTGGCAGCCTGAGCGCCGGGAAAATCGCCGTGGCCGAGGGCATGGCGGCGCGCTGGCTGGAAAACCATGAATTTGAGATCGAAGCCGGTAATTTCGGCGACGGCTAAACTGGGCGCCGCGCCGATCGAATAGCTGAAGCGGGGGGCTATGTCAGCGGCATTCCTGGCCAGTCTTTGTATGCTGTCCGCCAGCGCCACCTGCGCCGAATCCCGCATCGACGATTATCTCTGGAACCGCGTGCAGCACTGGCCACTTGCCCAGTGGCTGATCACCGCCGTCGCGGCGAGCCCGCAAGGCTACCGCCCGGTCACCATCCGCGGCGACGGTTCGCCGGGCGGCGACGATGTCGTGATCCGGGTCGCCAAATCCCGCACGGTCGAGGGCTGCGCCACCTTCAGCGTGTTTTTCGCCCGCGTCTCGCGCGCCGAGACCCTGGGGCCGCGAAGTCTGCGTATTTGCCGCGCAGGGCAGAAGGTCATGGTTGAGTTTGAGCCGGAGGCCGGTTCCTAAGCCAGGCGATCAGGCCGGCGTAAGCACGATATCGAATTTCACAACCGAGGCATCCGGATCGAGTTCCGGCGCCGGCGGCTCAATCGCGGCGATCAGGCGGGCGCGCGCCTTCGGATTGGAAATGCCATTGAGCAGCCAGTCCTCGGCGTTCAGCGGGTTGCCGGCAAAATACATCTGCGTGACAAAGCGCCCGTAGCGCGGGCTGAGCACGGCAAAATGAATATGCGGCGGCCGCATCCAGCTGTTGGACGCCGGGTAGGGCGCCGGCTCAATGGTGCGAAAACGGTAGGCGCCGGCCGCATTGGTGATGTCGTGGCCGAAGCCTTGAAAGTTGGCATCGAGCGGCACATCGCGCCGGTCTCCCAGATGATCGTAGCGGCCCTGGCTGTTGGCCTGCCAAATTTCGACCCGCGCATCTGGGACGGCCGCGCCAGCGGAATCGAAAACCCGCCCCATAAGCTCGATCAACCGCCCCTCGGCGCGGCCCGATCTGCCCTGAACCCGAGTGAGGTCATTGTCCTGATCGAGCGGCTTCGTCTGCGGGTAAAATGGCCCCACGCCTTGGCGTGGCGTCGGCAGAAGAAGGCCGGCCATGGCTGGCCCAAGCGGCAGCGCGGCGGCGAGCCCGGCGGCGGCGGTTACGGACCGAAGAATGCGGCGGCGGGAAATATTGCCGTTCTTGCCTGTCATAGCCTGCACCACTCCTTGCCGTCCCGCTTCAGCCGGTTATTTGGCTTGCCAGCGGCGCGCCAGTTCTTCCGCTTCCTCGATCATCGTATCGGTCATCAGGCGCTCCACATCGTCGCGCGCTTCGCGCGCCTTGCGATTTCCCTGGCGCGCCGAGAGGCTCCACCACATATGGGCGAGGACATGGTCACGCGTAACACCTTGGCCGGCGGCGTAGAGTGTGCCGAGTTTGTATTGCGCCGGGCGATAGCCCTGCTCGGCGGCGCGCCGGAACCATGCTGCCGCTTCGCCATCATCCCGTGCCACGCCGAGACCAGCCACATACATCGCGCCGACATCGTGTTGCGCCTTGGCGAGGCCCTGATCGGCGGCCTGGCGGTACAGTTTCAGTGCTTCGCCGTCATCCTGCGGCACGCCCTGGCCGTGGCCGTAAAGGGTGCCGAGATGGTACTGAGCCTCGCCGTCGCCCTGCCCGGCGGCGCGGCGGAACCACTCTGCTGCGGCGCTGTAATCCCGCGCCACGCCAAGCCCGTTTTCATACATGATGCCGAGATTAAGCTCGGCCATGGCGAGCCGCTGATCTGCCGCCTTGCGGTACCAACTCACCGCCTTGGCATCATCCTGCGCCACGCCCCGGCCGTGGCCATACATGGTGCCGAGATAGAACTGCACCTCCGCATCGCCGGCCTCAGCCAGCGGCCGCCATTCTTTCACCGCCGCCGCATAATCGCCGCGCTTGTAGGCCGTCCGCCCATCTTCGAAAGCATCCGCCAGCGCCACCCCCACCGCAAGAGCGGCGGTGAAGAATAAAAAGGCGGCAATAACGGCCTTGATGGTTGTGCGCATATCCCCATCCCCCACGTCCGGCCATTCTAGCAACAACTAGGTTTACCGCCAGTAAGCGCGTAATCAGGGCAACGGCATACTCCCCCCAAGCAAGCGGCACCACCAACCGGAATGCATCATGCATTCCGGCAAGCGTGCCAAGCCTAGGCCACGGACGTGGCCACCCGGCGCTTGAGGGACATTAAATATGTGCGCCCGAGTTAATGCGAGGTAGTCCCCAAGGAATCACATGACGCGGATGCGTCCGCCCGGCGTTTGAGGGCTTCTTAAAAGAGAGACCGCGCGCCCAAGTTAATACGAGGTAGCCACCAGTGATTCATGTGGCGCGGATGCGCCCGCCCGGTGTTTGAGGGGTCAATTAATCAGTGTTTCTCGACGGTCCAGGTGTGGCCGCTGTTGAGCAGACTGTCGAGGTCCTGTGAGGGCGACTTCTGCTTGGCCTCTTCAATCTGGCGCTGGACGCCGGTCTCATAGCTTTCCGTCGGGTCGCAATAAAGCACGCCGATGGCGACCGGATATTCCGGCGTTTCCATGCGCGCCAGCCAGCCGGCGAGCGTGCGGTTGGTCTGGTCGTGCACCAACACATCATCCATGGTGACGCCGTTCTCGCCAACAGTCACCACTTCCAGGTCGAGGATGTCGTGGTTGACGCGAATGCCCTTGTTGCGCTCTTTGCCGAAAATAAGCGGCTCGCCGTGCTCGACATGAAGCTGGGTGTCGGCCGTTGTCGCGCGTTCGGTAAAGTCGGCGAAGGTGGCGTCATTATAGACAATGCAGTTCTGAAAAATTTCGACGAACGACGCGCCCTTGTGTTGGTGCGCACGCTTGAGCACCAGCGGCATATGCTTTTGATCGGTATCGACCGAGCGGGCGACGAAACGCGCGCCGGCGCCGAGCGCAAACGAGGTGGCGGAGACCGGGTGATCGATCGAGCCCATGGGCGTCGAGGGCGATAGCGTGCCTTCGCGCGAGGTCGGTGAATATTGCCCCTTGGTCAGGCCGTAGATCTCGTTGTTGAACAACAGGATATTGAGATCGACATTGCGCCTCAGCACATGCAGCGTGTGATTGCCGCCGATCGAGAGCATGTCGCCGTCGCCGCCGACGACCCAGACATCGAGCTCCGGATTGGCCAGCTTGACGCCGGTGGCGAAGGCCGGTGCGCGGCCGTGGATGGTGTGGAAGCCATAGGTCGCCATGTAATAAGGAAAGCGCGCGGCGCAGCCGATGCCGGAGACAAACACCACTTTCTCGGTCGGGGTGCCGATCTCGGCAAGCGCCTTGCGCACGGATTTAACAATCGCGTAATCGCCGCACCCCGGGCACCAGCGAACTTCCTGATCCGAGGTAAAATCCTTCGGCGTGAGGTCTGCCGCGGCGATAATGTCGTTCATGCTATTTCTCCAAAGCGGCACGAATGCCGTCTTCAATTTCGACAATGCGGAACGGTTTGCCGGTCACTTTGCTCAAGGATTCGGCCGGCACCAGATAGCGGTCGCGCAGGATTGTGGAGAGCTGGCCCATGTTCAGCTC
>JAPYQV010000233.1 GCA_029937205.1 Alphaproteobacteria bacterium | reverse complement strand
CCTCAACGTCTGGGGCTATGGCCGGCGCGCCCAATTGGGCGTGCATCGCATGCCCGGTCTGTGGATGATGAAGGGCGGCTTGCGCATCATGGAGCGCGCCGCCAAGGGCGTGCTCCACACCGACCTTTTGGCGACCAATGCCTATGACGGCAGCGCGGCGGCGGCGGCGGTCGACTGCCCGGCGCTGGTGGTGATGGGCGAGAAGGATTTGATGACGCCGGCCAAAGCGGGCCGCGCCTTGGTCGCGGCAATCCCGGGCGCCACCGGCGTGATGTTTGCCGGCCTCGGCCATATCATGCTGGAAGAGGACCCGGATGCGACGCTCGATGCGTTGCGCGATTTTCTTATTCCCTTGCAAGGCTGAGGGCGGCGGCGTGAAGTTTCTCAGCATCCTTGTGGTTTGTCTGTTTGCCGCATTCCCGGCCCTGGCCGACGGCAAATATGAGATGAACTTAGGCTCGACTGCGCTGAACAAGGGAGAGTTTGCCGCCGCCGTCGAACATCTGAACGCGGCGCTCGAATCTGGCCAATTGTTCGGCGAGGCAACTGCCGTCGTCCATATCAGCCGCGCCCAGGCGCATTATCATCTTGAGCAATACCAGCCGGCTGTGGATGATTTGACCTTCGCTATCGAGAGCGGCGCCATCAACGACACCATCGTCGGGATTGCTTTGGCAACCCGCGCCAGCGCCTACCGCAAGATGGGCGACTGGGCGCGCGCGCTGGCCGATTTCGACGCCGCCATCGCGCTCGGCACGATCAACGCCAAGATGTACTTCCACCGTGGCCTCACCTTCGAGGCGGACGGCCAGCGCGCCCGCGCCATCGAAGATTACCGCCGCGCCTACGACATGGCGCTGGACAATGACGCGTTCCGCGACAAATTATTGGAGCTCGGCGAAGCGGTGGACTAAGCGGCGCCGGTAAAACTCAGCTTTTCGGCACCTAGAGGCGGACGCGCAGGCGTGCCGCCTCTTTGTGGGTGGTATCGATGGCGCCGGCATACTTGGCGAAATAGTAGGAGGCGGTGGGTGGCTCCTGCGCCTCGGCCAGGGTGAACCAGAACCACGCTTCGGCCATATCCTGCTCTATGCCTTCCCCTTCAGCCAACATGCGGCCAAGGAATATCTGCCCGTCGGCATGGCCTTTTGCGGCGGAGCTCTGGAACAAGGCGAGGGCGGAGGCCAAATCCCTGTCGACCACTTCGCCGTGATAGTGCAGAAAGCCGAGGGCGAATTCCGATTTGGCCTGATCGTCTGCGGCGCCGAGGCGGAACAGATCGGCGGCGTGTTGCAGGTCCTGCACCACGCCGGTGCCGAAATAATACATATAGCCGAGATTCTTGTAGGCTTTCGAATTGCCGCCATCGGCGGCGCGCACCAGGTCGCGGGTGACGCCATTGCCTTCGAGATAGAGGTTGCCGAGATTGCGCGCCGCTTTGGCATTGCCGAGCGCGGCCGCGCGGCCATACCAGTGGGCGGCCTGCGCCATATCCTGACGGACCCCCTTGCCCTCCTCGAAATAGGTGCCGAGCGCATGCTGCGCGCGGGCGTTATCCTGCTCTGCCGCAGCACGGAACCATTCGGCGGCAGCCGCCGCATCAAAGTCGACACCCAGGCCACGGTCGTACATTCGCCCGATCTCGTACTGGGCAACGGCATTGCCCGCTTCGGCCTCGGGCAGCAGGAGGGCGTGGGCGCGCTTAAAATCACCGGCTTCGAGCGCCGCCATGCCGATAGCGTTGTCCGCCCGCGCCGGGCCGGGCGCGAGAGAGAATAGAAAAATGCCGAGGCCGATAGCCATCGCCAGGCCGCGAACGAATGTGTGCTGCATGAATATAAATTTAGGGAGGCCGGCGCCGGGTGGCAAGGATTTCAGCGAATTGGCGTTAGCGCAAGAATCCGCGCACGATGATGGCGATGATGATCGCCGCGACACCGCCGGCCAGCGGCCAGATGATCTTGCGGGCCATCTTCTTACCGGTGAAACGGTCGTAAATCATGGCGCCGACAATCGCCAGGCCGCCGAGAATGATGAGTGCTTTAAGAAGCATGGGCTGAATTTTCCGCCGGCGCGGCGTTGTCGAGCGTGATTGCCGCGCCACTTTCCGCTGAGGCGACCATGGCCTGCATGACGGCCACCGTATGGATCGCCTCGGCCGGACGGACACGAAAATTCGCGCCGCCGGCGCAGGCATCGGCAAATTCCTCGAGCTCCGCCAACAGGGTATCGACCGGTGTCAGCGCGACCTCCGCCGGCTCTTCGTTCGCCCGGTGTACGGTCAGGCGATTGGCGTCCGGCTGGGCAAAGGCGTTGGCGCCGGTGCCGTAGAGGTTATAGAAGACCGTCTGCGGGCAAGCGGTAAACGTGCCGAG
Organism: Alphaproteobacteria bacterium; assembly: GCA_029937205.1. GTDB lineage: Bacteria > Pseudomonadota > Alphaproteobacteria > UBA828 > UBA828 > PTKB01. The sequence goes on along the minus strand of JAPYQV010000233.1, from coordinate 2,961 downwards.
ATAGCCGGTCGCGCCGGACTCGAACTCGAACAGTGCCGACGTGGTGTCATCGAGATCGACCGGCACCGCGAGGCGTTTGGCCTGGGCTTGCACGCGGGTGACGGGGCCGAGAAAATACGTCATGGCGTCGATCATGTGCACGCCCATGCCGGCGATGCCACCGCCTGGGCTCTCGGTGCGCTTGGCACGCCAGCCATCCGGGCTATAGGTGAGCGGGCGGGGGTTGGAGAAATTGGCTTCGCAATGAAGCGGCGTGCCGAACTCGCCGGCGGCAAGCATGCGGCTGATTTCCTGAGTGGCGGCGGCAAAGCGGCGATTCTGCCCGACCGCCAACACCCGGCCCGCTTCGGCACAGGCCGCGGCGGCGGCCCGCCCACTCTCTTCCGTCAGCGTAAACGGCTTTTCGACAAACACCTGCTTTCCGGCCCGCGCCGCTTGCTCGACCTGCTCGGCATGAAGCGAATGGGGCGTGCATAGGAGAACGGCATCGATATCCCTATCCGCCAGCACGGCCGCATAGGTCTCATGCGCCATCGTTCCGTAACGTTCGCAAAAACGCGCGCGATTCTCCGCCGCACGCGAATAGCAGGCGGTGACACGGATCTTCTCCGATTTTCCCTGGACGGCCTGGGTCAGCTCGTCGGCCCACCAGCCGAGGCCGATGGCAGCGGCACGTAACATAGAATTTGGCTCCCATAACGAATCAGCGCCGGACCATAACAAATAAACCGGCATGGCAAAATTATCCGCACAAGGCTGTGACTGGCGGCACAGGCGGGAATGGCTATGATGGCTCGCTCGACAAAGAAACGATTGGGAGAGAGACATGAAAGCGGTCATCATTCGCGAAACCGGCGGCCCGGAAAAGCTGCTCTATGAAGAGGTCGATACACCAACGGCCGGGCCGGGCGAGGTCGGGGTGCGCATTCGCGCCGCCGGCGTCAATCATCTCGATCACGATATTCGCGAAGGGATCGCCGGCTTTCCGACACCTGTGCCCCATGTGCCGGGCATCGAAGGGGCCGGCGAGGTGGCCGAGATTGGTGAAGGTGTCACCAGTGTCAAAGTGGGCGACCGGGTCAGTATCTCGATTATCGCGTCCTGCGGCACTTGCCGCATGTGCCGCACGGGACGGGAGAATCTCTGCGAGGCGCCCAACGGCGCCCTCGGCCTCTTCATGTGGGGCACCTATGCCGAATACACCTGCGTCAAAGAGAACCAGCTTGTCGCCATGCCGGATGCGCTTGGTTTCGAAACCGCGGCGGCCGGCCATCTTTGTTTCGCCACCGCCTGGCACATGGCGGTAACCCTCGGCCAAATTCACGCTGGTCAAGACGTGCTGGTCAACGCGGCGGGCAGCGGTGTCGGCAGTTCGGCCATCCAGATCGCCAAGTTGCACGGCGCCAACATCATCGCTTCCGCCGGCTCGGACGAAAAACTGGAACGGGCCAAGGAATTGGGCGCGAGCGGGGTGATCAATTACAACACCCAGGATTTGGCCGAGGAGGCAATGCGCCTGACCGGCGGCAAGGGGCCGGATCTGGTGATCGAATCAGTCGGCGGCGCGGTTTTGCAAAAAAGCCTTGAGGCGGTGGCCAAGGCGGGTTCGGTCATCACCTGCGGCTGTCATGCGGGCGAGACCGTGGAAGTGGATGTGGTCAGCCTGTTCCGCAAGCATGTGCGCTTTCAGGGCAGCGCGCTGGCCAGTCTGTTTGAAACCGCCGAGGTGCTGAGCCTCTTGGCGGAGGGCAAGCTCAAGCCGACGATCTACGCCACCATGCCGCTGGAGAAAGCGAGCGAGGCAGCGGAATTGACCGCCAACCGTAAATTCTTCGGCAAAATGGTATTGCTGCCTTAAACATCAAGGGGAGAGTGGGGACATGACCATACGCCGCCCGTCGCGAGAAAATTTGAAGGATATCAGCGAGCGCCACCACCTGCATCTGACCGAAGCCGAGCTCGAGACCTATTACGACGTGGTCTGCGGTGTCATGGACTCCTATGACGTGCTGGATCAAATTCCCGACCCCGTGCGCCCGCTTTATGATGCCCACCGCCAGGTTGGCGCGCGGCCCGAGCCCGAGGACGATCCGCTCAACGGCATTGTCCGGCTGTGCAGCGTCAAGGCGGTCAATGCGGGCGGCAGCGCGCTCGCCGGCAAATCAATCGGCCTTAAGGACACCATCAGCATCGCCGGCATTCCCATGACCTGCGCCTCACGCCTGCTCTGGGATTACACGCCGGACGGCGATGCCACCGTGGTCATGCGCCTATTGGACGCCGGCGGTCATATCACCCATATTCTCTCGACCGATGATTTCGGCTTCGCCGGCACCGGCCACACCAGCGGCTACGGCCCGGCCAAGAACCCGATCAACCCCAACCATCATCCGGGCGGCTCGTCGAGTGGCTCGGCAATCGGCGTCTCGGAAGGCCTGGTCGATCTGGCGCTCGGCGGCGATCAGGGCGGCTCGGTCCGCATTCCCGCCGCCTGGTCCGGCATTGTCGGGCTGAAACCGAGCCATGGCCTGATACCCTATACCGGCATTGTCGGCTTCGATCTCTCCATCGACCATATCGGCCCGATGACGAAAACCGTTGCCGACACGGCGCTGATGCTTTCCGTGCTCGCCGGGGAAGATGATACCTGCATCGATCCGCGCCAGCCGAGCACGGTCGAACCGCAGGATTACATGGCGGCGCTTGAGAACGGCGCCAAGGGGCTGAGAGTCGCCGTGGTCGAAGAGAGTTTCGGCCATGAGGGCGTCTCGACCCGCGAAGTGGATAGTGCGGTGCGCGAGGCGGCGGATCGGCTGAAATCGCTCGGCGCCGAGGTCGAGAGCGTCTCGATCCCCTATCACCGGCGCGGCGTGCCGATCTGGAACGCCGTGGCGATCGAGGGAGCGACGAACAATCTCTATAATGGCGGCCATGTCTATCAGACCAAGGGGCTCTACAATC
>JAPYQV010000232.1 GCA_029937205.1 Alphaproteobacteria bacterium | reverse complement strand
CATCCAACCTTCCGCATCGATCGCTGCCACCGTTTCCTCCGGCATGTTGTAGTAGCCTTTCATAACTTGATAACCGCGCACCAGAAGCTCACCCTGTTCGCCTATGGGTAGCTCTCTACCGTCCGCCGGATCGATAATACGAAGCTCAATCCCCGGCTGGGGAAAGCCGGAAGCTTCGCAGCGTTGCTCCTCGGTGGAATTGGCATATGAGCAAGCGGCAAAGGCCCAGGCCTCGCTCATGCCCCAGCCCGAGATCGTCGGCGCAAATTCCCGGTGGCTGCGCCGCGAGATAGGAATGGAATTATCCATGCCTGAGGGAAAGGTGCAAAAGCGCAGTGACGAAAGATTGCGTTTGTCACGCGCCTGACAGTCGAGCATATCCTTATAGTGGGTATCGAAACCATGGATGATGGTGGCGCGCTCTGCCTCCACCAAACGCAAGGTCTCGGCCGCGTCAAAACTCTCCATCAGAATTTGCCGCGCGCCGGACACAATGGCGACCATGGCGGATTCGCTAAAGCTGTAAATGTGGAACATCGGCAAATTGTTGACGATGGCGTCGGTGAAAGTGACGCCGCAGCGGTTAACCCTGTCGACCACACTGCGGATGATAACGTGGCTGTGCATCACGCCCTTGGGACGCCCCGTGGTGCCGGAGGTGTAACAGAGCGTGACGACATCTTCCGGCTCGACAGCCTCGGCACGACGCGCAAGTTCACCGTCGCTGATTGCTTCTCCCACCTTCAGCATTTCTTCCCAGCCCAACATGCCGGCTTCTGCTGCGTCGCCAAACAGAACCACACGGCGCAGCATTGGAAATTCATCTTGTCTTCCCGCCGCGCTAAAATCCGGCAGATTTTCACGCACCATGGCGAGATAATCGACCGGCCCGGAACGGTCCATGGAAATCCAAGTTGCGCTATCCGATTGCTTCACCGTGTAGGCAACATCAGCGGTCCGGTAGCGCGTGTTGAGCGGCACCAGAACCGCGCCGATTTTGGCGACGGCATACATAAGAAACAGCCATTCGGAGCGATTGAGCATCCATAGCGCGACATGTTCACCATGTTCAACGCCAATACCGATCAAGCCGCGGGCGATACGGTCCACTTCCGCATCAAACTCGGCGTAGCTCCAGCGCTGGTCCTCAAAGCACAGCGCTTCGCGTTCACCATAGAGGTGCGCCGCCTGGGCCGGCAGGTCGCCAAGTCTCTGTTTTGGGAACCACTCACTCATGTCGCGTCCATTGCTTGCGAGGTTTTATTCACTAAGCTTTGTTGACCATAGAATTCACTAAGCTTTGTTGACCATAGAAAAACCATAACCCGCCGGTCCGGGCAAGCGGTTCCGGAGGCACCCAGGGAGAATAGACATGTCCGAGTCGGCAATTCTGAGCAGTGTTGAGGGCGCGATCGGTTTTATCACCATCAACCGGCCCGAAAAACTGAATGCGCTTGACCTTGCGACCCTGGAAGCGATGGAAGAAGCGCTGGCAAAACTGGAGGCTGATTCCGCTGTCCGCGTGATCATTTTTACCGGCGCGGGTAAGGCCTTCGTCGCTGGTGGCGACATTGCCGATCTGAATTCGCGCCAGGGGTTGGCGCATTACATTGAGTTTGCCGAGTATATTCATCGCGTGTTCCGGCGTATTGAGCTCTGTGACAAGCCGACAATCGGTGCCGTCAATGGTTGGGCGCTGGGTGGCGGTGCGGAGCTTATGCTGGTGCTCGATATTAGAATCGTTTCCGATGCCGCCCGGGTCGGCGTCCCGGAAATCAAACTGGGTCTGTTCCCGGGAGCAGGTGGCACGCAGCGTCTGATTCGGCAAATACCCTTGTGTCAGGCAAAGGAACTTATGTTTGCTGGCGAACATGTGAGTGCCGAAGAAGCGGTTGCACTCGGCCTTGCTAATCGTGTGGTAGCGGCCGATGAGCTTCTGCCGGCGTGCAAGGCGCTGGCGGATAAGATCGCTCATAAATCTCCGCTCGCGCTCAAGCTGCTGAAGCGCACGCTTGCCGCTGGCGCGGATATGGCACTGCCGTCTGCCCTCGCCCATGAACAGGCGATGGTGAGCCTCACCCTCGATAGCGCGGATGCGCACGAGGGTTGCAGCGCTTTTCTGGAAAAACGCGACGCAACGTTCAACGGTACCTGAGCAATGGATTTCCGCCTCAGCGAAGAGCAGGAATTGATGATCGAAACGGCGACCAGGATCGGCGAACAGTATGGTGTCGATTATTGGCGTAAGCTGGACGAGGCGGGCGATTACCCCTCTGAAATGTGGCAGGCGATTTGCGATGCGGGGTTTTGCGGCGTGGCGCTTGCCGAGGAACATGGCGGCGCCGGCCTTGGCATGTTGGAGATGGCTCTGATTGTCGAGGCTCTGTGCAAAGGCGGCGCCGGCAGCACCCTGTCTCAACTCTTTATGCTCAACCCGATCTTCGGCGGTGTTTCGATTTCCAAATATGGCAGCGATGAGATGCGCCGCACCGTATTGCCAAAAATCATTTCCGGCGAGATCGGTTGCTGCATGGCCTTAACCGAGCCCGATGCCGGGACCAACAGCCTTGAAGTGCGCACCTTCGCCGAGGCGGATGGCAATGGCTGGCGTCTGAACGGGCAAAAGATTTGGATTTCTGCGGTGCCCCAGGCGGAAAAAATGCTCGTCATTGCACGCACCAAAAAGAAGGAAGATACGGTGCGCAAGACCGACGGAATCACCATGTTCTTGATCGATGTGGCGCGCGAGGGCGTGAGCCATCAGGCAATAGACAAGGTCGGCACACGCTGCGTTCCGGCCAGCAACGTGTTCTTCGACAATACGCCGGTGCACGGCGATGAATTGGTCGGCACCCTGCATGGCGGCTGGAAGGAATTGCTCGACGTGCTCAATACGGAGCGCATTGTGACCACCGCCGGTCTCGTTGGCGCGGTTCATCTGGCGCTTGGCTTGGCCGTCGATTACGCCAATCAACGCAAGATATTTGGCGAGCGTGCGATTTCCTCCTACCAGGGTCTGCAGTTTCCGCTCGCCCAGGCGCATGCCGAAATCGAATGCGCGAGCGCCATGAACCATAAGGCCGCCGTCTTGTTTGACGCCGGTGAGGAATTTGGCGGGCAAGCCAATATGGCAAAATTGATCGCCGCCCAGGCGGCAGCCGAAGGCATTGAGCGTGCCATGCAGACCATGGGTGGCATGGGATATGCTAAGGAAATGCATGTCGAGCGCTTATGGCGCGACGCCCGCTTGTTCCGCTTCGCACCAATCTCGGAAGAGATGATTTTGAATTACATTTCAATTCATGAATTGGGCATGGCGCGCGGCTACTGATTTGACCCAAATCAAGGCGGCGCAGGACTCCCGTGTTCTAAATTTGCTACACTTTATCGAAACAGGATTTCATAACCTTAACTTATTTGGGAGAGACGATATGCTTGGCGGTTATGCGGGAAAACTTCTTCGAGTTGATCTCACCAGCGGTCGCTGCGAGACCGAGCCATTAACCGATGAGGCCATGCTGCGGAAGTATGTCGGCGGCATCGGTTTGGCCATGCGGATCATCATGGATGAAACCCACGCTGGCATGAAAGCGACAGACGCGGACGCGCCATTTATGATGATGAACGGCCCGCTGGCGGGGACATCGGCGCCCAGCTCGTCCAATATGGCGGTGGTTTGTTTGAATTATGACACGCCTTACGCGGTGGCGACCGGACATAGCCATGGATTTTGGGCGGCCTATCTCAAACATGCCGGATATGACGGCATCGTTTTCAAAGGCAAGGCGGATAAGCCGGTTTACCTGTGGATCGACGACGACAAAGTTGAAATCCGCGACGCCTCCCATATTTGGGGGAAGAACACGCGCGACACGGAGCGCATGATAAAACGTGAATTGGGGGATGAAGAGAAGATCAGTGTCGCCTGCATCGGCCCGGCAGGCGAAGCCATGCTGCATGGTGCGTCGGTCAAAAATGACCGCAATCACGGGGCGCATAAAGGTGGCGTTGGCGCCGTCATGGGCTCCAAGATGCTCAAGGCGGTGGCGGTGCGCGGCACCGGCACGCCGGCACTTAACGATGCCAACGCCTTCGCTGATGTGACGAAGAAATGGGATGACGCCATAACCGCCGAACGCAAGCCGGGCGAAGGTATGCCGGCCGTTGGTTCGCTTCTAAAGGACGGCGGCATCACGCGCATTTACACCTATGTCGCCGCGGAGAGCATGATTGGCTGCAAGAATTTGACCGATCCGAATTGGGGCGAAGGATATGCTCAAAAGTTCGTCGACCGTGCGGCCGAGGATTGGACCGTGACGCCGAAGGAATCCTACAATTGCAGCATCGCCTGCGCTTATGACTGCACCATCAACAGCGGCAAATTTGCCGGCTTTACCGCCAGCATGTGCGGCGGTGGTGAGAATATTGAGGGCGCTGCGGCGATGATCGGTATCGAGGATCCCGACGAAGCGCTGGCGTTGACCGATCATTTCGACGGTATGGGAATCGATTCTTCGGTCGCTGGCGCCCTGATGGGCATGTGTTACGAGCTTTACGAACGCGAGTTGCTGTCGCCCCAGGATACCGGCGGCCTCGAGCTGAACTGGGGAAATTTCGACGCCGCGATGACGCTCATCGACCAGATGTGCACAGGCGAGGGATTCGGCGGGCGCGTGCTGGCCAAGGGCCTCAAGGAAGCGGCGGCGCTGTTGGGCCCACCGGCCGAGGCCTGTGTTTTGCACATTCGTGGCGGCGGCATCAATTTACATGATTGGCGTCCTGCCTGGAGTGTGTTGCTGGGTCAGATTGTCGCCGGCGCCGGCGTTTGCTGGCAAGGCCCAGGCGTTGACGCATGGACCACCGAGCCCGATCTCGGCTATACGGAAATTGCCGAGCCTTTCATCCGGGAAGGCAAGGCCGAGGCCGTAGCCAAGACGCAGGCGAAGAAGCTCTGGGAAGATTCCCTCGGTGTCTGCTGGTTTGCCTGTTGGGGCGTCAAGGATGTGCTGCCCAACTCCGCCAAGGCGATCGCGTTGGCCACCGGTTGGGACGACTTCGACGGCGACGAAGCGTTGGCGGTCGGCGAGCGCCTGATCAATATGCAACGCATTATCGCCCTCAAACGAGGATTTACCGCCGCCGACGAATTTGACGTTTCCGACCGCTTGTTGGAAGCGCCGACCGAGGGCAGGGCAGCAGGCAAGACGATCAAGCCGCACCTGAAGGGCATGGTGCAAGATTACTACGGTCACATGGGTTGGGAGGAAACTGGCCGGCCGAGTGCAGATACACTGGAAAAGCTCGGCCTCGCGGGTGAACTATAGCGGACGGCTCAGGGGCAACTC
>JAPYQV010000231.1 GCA_029937205.1 Alphaproteobacteria bacterium | reverse complement strand
GCCTTGCCGATGGGTCACATCGCCTGCGGCCTCCCTCCTACCCGACGGGCTGCGGGGAAGATCCCCATGAGTCATTATCACCGCTCCTTGGTATTATTAGTGTTCTTCGTCGCCGGCGAAACTGATGCGCAGACTCACCGCGCCTTCGGGCGGGCTGACCAGGCGGGTTTCGAAATTTGTTTCGCTTTCGGCGCCGAGATCGCTTTGCTCGGCGGCGAACGTCCAGTAACGCAATTCAACATCGGCAACGTCCATCAAGCCGATGCGGATCGCCGGTATGGTACGGTCATGATCCGCAGAATTGAATATTTGCCCCCGGATGATCAGGATTGGCACGCCGCCCTCGACAATCTGCTCGCGCACGACGTTGCGGAATTCCAGATCGCTGGTATTGATTTCGTCCGCGCCGAGGCCCACGGCCGCATACAATTTTTCCGCCGGCGGCCAGACATCGACAATCGGCCCGCGCGCCAAAAGCGCGGCGACGACAATAATAATGATCGCCGCCAGCACGGCGAGCCAGCCGAGGCGATTGGCGCGCCGCCGCCGGGCCACAAGGGCGGGTAAATTCGAGCCGAACGGAATCGGCCTGGGCTCGCTGTCAGGCGGTAAGATATCGACCCGTTTAGGCATGTCGGCGGGCGGTTTTTCACGCCACGCGTGGCTGCATTTGGCGCAACGAACCGTGCGCCCCTCCCCGCCCAATGCCGTGGGATCGATCAGATAGCGCGTCGCGCAGGACGGGCAGCTGACAATCATGCGTATATTTCAAACAATTGTTGTTGTTCGCGTCGCCAGACGCCGATGGAATTGCATTGTATAGCCGAATGCGCTTCCCCTCCATAGTCATTGCGTAATTATCGTGTGCGCGACGCACAATGCTGGACGCTCGCCAATCGGGCAACTATTCTTCCACGCTCCGCTACCAAGCCGTCCCCATGAGCCATTGTCACCGTGCCTTGGTATCGGGGCGTGGAGGCTTTCAATTTGGTTCGTTTCGAAAATGTAGGGATGCGCTACGGAATGGGGCCGGAGGTGTTGCACGACGTCTCCTTCGAAATCCATCCCGGCGAATTCCGCTATCTGGTCGGGCCGAGCGGGGCCGGCAAAACCTCGCTTCTGCGCCTGATGTATCTCGCGCAACGGCCGTCGCGTGGCTTGATCTCCATGTTCGGCAGCGACATCATGATAGCGCGGCGCGGCGATCTGGTCGCTCTCAGGCGTAAGATCGGCGTCGTATTTCAGGATTATCGCCTGTTGAACCATTTATCGGCGCTCGACAATGTCGCCCTACCGCTGCGTGTTGCCGGTGCCAACGAAGCGGAAATTCAAACCCATGTCTCCGAATTGCTGGCCTGGGTCGGGCTTGCCGATCATATCCATGCGCTGCCGGAATCCCTCTCAGGCGGACAAAAACAGCGGGTTGCCATCGCGCGCGCTGTTATCACCCGCCCGCGCCTGCTGTTGGCCGACGAACCGACGGGAAATCTTGATGAAGTGCTCGGCCAGCGTTTGATCCGTTTGTTTGAAGAACTAAACAAGATCGGCACCACGGTGGTGATCGCGACGCATAATCAGAATTTGGTCGCGCGCAATCCGCATCCGGTTCTGGAGCTCGGTTCCGGCGAGGTCCGGGCCAATGATTTGTCCAGGAAGGCGGGCTGATATGGCGCGCAAATCTCCTGCCGTATTACCGCTCGGACGCGATGCGCCGAGCCGTTTTTTACCCTGGGTGTTTGCCTTGATGGTTTATTTGGCCGTGCTGGCGCTCACCGGCGTGTTGATTCTGCATAGTGCGGTGGAGCGCTGGCAGCGCGGTGAAGTCGACACGCTGACGGTGCAACTCATGCCCGGCGAGACGGAGAGCGACGACGTGCGAATCGCCCAGGTACGGAATTTGCTTGGCGAAATAGAGGGCGTTCTTGAGGTCCGGGTGGTCCCGCAATCGGAAAGCCTGGAATTGATCGAACGCTGGCTCGGGTCGGGAAATGTGCCCGCCGATTTGCCTCTGCCGCGTCTGATGGATATCGATGTCGCCCCCGGATCCGGCTTGAACGCCGAATCCCTGGCGCTTCATTTGAAAGCGTCGATTCCGGGCGTCAGCGTGGATGACGCCAGGGAGTGGATCGATCGCCTGGCGGAATTCGGCCGTTCGCTCGAGCTGCTGGCTCTTGCGGTCGTCATTCTGATCGGCCTTGCCGCCGTGGCGACGGTAATATTTACCACGCGTATGGGCATTTCCATTCATCGCAATGTGATTGAGCTCTTGCACCTGATCGGTGCGCGCGACGGTTATGTGGCGGCGCAGTTTCAGCGCCAGGCGATGATGCTGGGATTACGTGGCGGGGTGATCGGCATTACCTTTGCGGTGGCCACTCTGTACGGCCTGCGTCATGTTGCCGAGCACCTGGAAACACCGCTCGCGCCGGATATCCCGGTGGCCCATTGGGCCTGGGCGATTTTGGCGGCTGTGCCCATCGCCACGGCATTGATCGCCATGCTCACCGCCCGTATGACGGCGTTGCGCGAACTCGCTAAAATGCCCTAGCGGCACGGTTTCGGGGTCGTCAGCATGGTATTTTCAATTCGAATTCTTGGTGGCAGCGTGTTCGTACTCGCTATCTTCTGGTCTGCCGGCCTGGTTGGATTTGCGACCGCCGTGCCGCGCGACATTGCCGACCAGACCAGTCGCACCGATGCCATCGTCGTCCCCACCGGCGGTCATGGAAGGCTCCTTGCCGGACTGGAATTGCTGCGCCAGGGCGGCGCGGAGCGGCTCTTCATTTCGGGTGTTCACACCGGCCTCACCCTGTCCAGTATTGTTGTTGAATCCGATCGGGACTTGCCGGACTGCTGTGTCGACATTGGCCACAGCGCCGGGGACACATTCGAAAATGCCCAGGAGACCGCTGCCTGGATGACCGCGCGCGGCTATCGCAGTCTCCGTCTGGTCACGGGAAATTATCATATGCCACGGGCAATGCTGGAGTTTCGCCGCGCCATGCCAGGTGTTAGATTGGTGGCGAACCCTATATTGCCGCAACACGTCAAGGTCGACGATTGGTGGCGCTACAGAGGAACAGCGGGCTTGCTCGCGAGCGAATACGCGAAATATCTACTGGCGCTCATCCGGATGCCGTTCTCCAGCGCATCCTCCCAAGGCAGTCCGCCGTGAATACTATCCGCTCTGCGCTGTGCACCGTTTGCTTTTATATATGGTCCATCTTTATGGGCCTGTTGATGATGCCCATGGTGCTCCTGCCGCGCCGCGGGTTTCGTCTGTTCGTGATGCTGTGGGCAAACGGAAATACGTTTATATTCCGCTTTATTGTCGGCATCCGGGTGGAGATCAGGGGGCGTGAATTTATTCCCGTAGGACCGGCAATTGTCGCGTCCAAGCACCAGTCGGAGTGGGAAACCAACATCTTCCTGCATCTCTTGACCGATCCCGTCTACATCATGAAGAAAGAGCTCGGCTACATTCCCGGCTATGGTCTTTATGCGCGCAAGATGAAAATGATTTTTATCGACCGTTCGGGCTACTCCAAGACCTTGCGCAAGCTTGTTCAGGATGCTCGAGAAACGATCGAGAGCGGTCGCGCCGTGGTCATATTTCCCGAGGGAACGCGCGTGGATCCGGGCAAGAAACTGCCCTATCGCCCGGGAATTGCAGCGCTATATGGCGGTCTCGGATTGCCTGTTACGCCAGTGGTGCATAATTCGGGCCTGTGTTGGTCGAAGCGGTCATTCCGAAAATATGCCGGTACCATCGTGCTGCGTTTCCTGCCGCCGATAGAATCGGGTTTGGAGCGCCAGGAATTCATGGCACGACTTGAAAGTGTCATGGAAAGCGCTGCCGATGAACTATTGGCCGAAACGGATAAATCTCAAAACAGAACATCAACAGAACATTGACCCCGCAGGGTGTGCCGCCGTAAACTGAAAGTTTGCGGCCGAATCGGACGGGGCGTTAACCCTATTTTAGGCATGGATCGATTGCTATGACCCTCATGACACCCATATCCGCCCAAATCTGGGACATGAAATACCGCCTGAAAACGGCTGAAGGCGGGGTGCGCGACAAAACCATCGATGATAGCTGGCACCGCGTTGCGGCGGCTTTAGCCTCTCCCGAGGATGATCCCAGCCATTGGGAGGGTAAATTTTTCGAGGCGCTGCGTGATTTTCGTTTCCTGCCGGCCGGCCGCATTCTTGCCGGTGCCGGAACAGATCGTCATGTCACGCTGTTTAACTGCTTTGTCATGGGGCGCGTGCCCGACGATATGGCAGGTATTTTCGATCAGCTCAAGGAAGCCGCGCTCACCATGCAGCAGGGTGGCGGCATCGGCTATGATTTTTCCACGCTGCGGCCCAAGGGAGCGCCGGTGATCGGTGTCGGCGCCGACGCGTCGGGACCGCTGACCTTTATGGATGTGTGGGATTCCATGTGCCGTACCATCATGAGTGCGGGTTTCCGGCGTGGCGCCATGATGGGCACGCTGCGATGCGATCACCCCGATATCGAGGCCTTTATTGAGGCCAAGCAAGATCCGGGGCGCCTCAGAATGTTCAATCTCTCGGTGCTGGTCACGGATGATTTCATGGCCGCGGTCAAGGCCGACCGGCCGTGGGAACTGAGTTTTGGCGGCACCTGTTACAAGACGATCTCGGCGCGCGAGCTTTGGGACCGCATCATGCGCTCGACCTATGCTTATGCCGAGCCCGGCGTGATCTTTATCGATCGTATCAACCAAGCCAATAATCTGAGCCACTGCGAAGAAATTTTCGCCACCAACCCGTGCGGCGAGCAGCCGCTGCCGCCATACGGTGCCTGTCTGCTCGGTTCAATCAATCTAACCAGCCTGGTGCAATCGCCGTTCGAGGAAGATGCGGCGCTTGATGTCGACGCGCTGCGCGATCTCGTCACCATTTCGGTGCGCATGCTCGACAATGCCATTTCGATATCGCGCTTCCCTCTCGACGCCCAGAAAAAGGAAGCCGAGGCCAAGCGGCGCATCGGCCTCGGCGTGACCGGTCTTGCAGACGCGCTGATCATGTGCCGTGCGCGCTATGGCAGTGAACCAGCCAATGGCCTGGCCGAAAGCTGGCTCCACGCAATGCGCGACGCCGCCTATTTGGCCTCGGCGCGTCTGGCTGAAGAGAAAGGCGCTTTTCCGCTCTATGATGCGGTGCCTTATCTCGCCGCCGATTCCGTCCAAAAACTAAGTGCGGATAGCCGCGCGGAAATCGAGCGTCACGGCATCCGCAATGCGCTTCTTACCTCGATCGCGCCGACCGGCACGATTTCGCTCCTGGCCGGAAATATCTCCTCCGGCATCGAGCCGGTGTTCAGC
>JAPYQV010000230.1 GCA_029937205.1 Alphaproteobacteria bacterium | reverse complement strand
ATATTGGGGAAGATCTGAGATTGCGGATCGACCAGGGCGTCGAAATCCAGATCGCAGTGTTGCGCCGGCGCGAGCGGGCGAACTAGGGTTTGGCGTGGGGGCGTGCTAGGCTTTCGCTTCCTTGGATGAACCGGCGAGGAAGCGCATGGGCGATTCCGGATATTTCGGCACCGGCCAGAAGCCGCCAGCGGCGCCGGCGGACTGTCCGGTCGATCACGGCTTTTCGCCCTTCGCCGATGGCTACGTCGCCGATCCCTATGGCGAGCTCGCCCGGCGGCGGCGCGAGACGCCGGTCTTTCATGCGCCCGATCTCGGCTATCTGGTGCTCACCCGCATGTCGGACGTTGCCGAGGTGTTCAAGCGCGACGACGTGTTCGCCTCGGAGAACGTACAGGAGCCGGTGACGCCCGTCTGCGCCGCCGCGGCCGCGCGGCTGGCGGTCAACGACTTCAATCCCGTGCCCGTCCTGTCGAACCGCGCCGAGCCCGGTCACGGGCGCATCCGACGCCACGTTCAGAACGGATTCTCGGGTCGCCGCATGCGGCTGCTGGAGCCGGTGATTCGGCGGCGCGCGGAAACGCTGGTCGACGCCATGCTGGCGGCCGGGCCGCCCGGCGAGTTCTCGGCCGCGGTCGGCCACGCGCTGCCGGGTGAGACGATTTACCGCCTGGTCGGTTTTCCCGAGGCCGACGACCCCATGCTGATGGACTGGTCGAGAGACCGGCTCGCCTTTACCTGGGGCCGCGCGGACGAGGCGGCGCAGGTCGCGATCGCCGACAGCATGGTCGCCTACTGGCGCTACTGCGTCGGCCATGTCGCGCGCCGCCGTGACGAACCCGCCGACGACCTGACGTCCGAGCTCCTCGCGGTCCATGCCGACGACCCGTCGGCGCTCACCCCCGAGGAGATCACCTCGGTGCTCTACGGGCTTTCCTTCGCCGGCCACGAGATCGTCAGCTATCTGCTCGCCAACGCGCTGATTTGTTTGCTCACCCGGCGCGAGGAGTGGGCGGCGCTCATTGCCGAGCCGGACCGCATTCCGGCGACGGTCGAGGAGGTGCTGCGCTTCGATTCGCCGCAGACGAGCTGGCGCCGCGTCGCGCGCGAGGACACCGAGATCGCCGGGACGCGCGTACTCGCCGGCACTCGAATTTTCCTGTCGCTCGCCGGCGCCAATCACGACGAGGCCGAGTTCGACGCACCCGAGACCTTCGACATGGGCCGCGAGAACGCCCGCGCCCACATCTCCTTCGGCCGTGGCGTTCATTTTTGCCTCGGCAACCGACTGGCGACGATGGAGGCAGTGATCCTGCTGGAAACGCTGACGGCCCGCGCGCCGACCCTCGCGCTCTCCCCCGACCGGCCGCTCACCTACGTCCCCAATTTCACGCTCCGCGGCCCGGCTGAGCTGTGGCTGACCTGGTAGGACGCGCTCCCCTTTAATCCCGCCCAAGATAGAAACAGCGGATGATCGGATGATAACGATATCGACGCTTTTCAGAAATTGGTCATCGACTACTGTTAAGGCGCTTGACTTCGTACCAAGAATCGCTTGCGGCGAATATGGTGAACCGCCAGATAGAGGCCCGCGACCGCGAGCGCCGAATTGGCGATGACGGAAATCTTCAGCAATATCAATACGGCCAGAATGAACCGCAAAGCGATGTCAAACACCGAGAGTTTCGATTTATCGTAGCGGCTTAACGCGCTGGCAACCAAATAGAGAACCACGATCATTTTAAAGAGCAGCCAGCTGAGACCGGCCAAGTTGATCGTCCCATCATAACCCGGCAGGTAATTCTTCGTCGTACTTACCCCACCATCGATCGACTGCATGATTTGCGCCTGCTCGATCAGCAGAAGTTCTGGATAAAAAGCGAAAACGAACGGAATGGTGAACATCACAATTCCAGCCCGGACCGCCATAAATCCGGTCGCCAATGGATCCGCCTTCGAAATGGTCGATGCCGCAAAAGCGGCGATCGCCACGGGCGGCGTAATGGCCGATGCCACCGCGAAATAAAATACAAACATGTGGGCGGTAAAAAGCGATGTTCCCAATGCCACCAGCAAAGGACCGATGATCAAAATCACGTTTACATAGGCCGGCAGCGTCGGCATGCCCATGCCGAGCAGGATGGTTGCCAACATTGTCACCACCAGCGCCAATGTCAGATATAGCGACCCGCCAATGGTGAATTCACTGCCGAACAAGGTGAATGTGGAAACTGATTTGAGCCAGTTCAGAACATCAATCGTCAGGATGCCCGTGAAATTGGTGTAATTGATGCAGATGTCGATCACCGATACCGCGATCAACAATAAAAACAGTTCGCCGATGATGATACCGGCATCCGCCAGCGCGGAGATGACCTTTCCGGGTGATTTTCGAATATCGGGATCGATAAACAACAATATCAACAGCGAAATAACCGCAAAGAATCCCGCCGAATCCGGATCACCGGCGGCATTTTGATATACCTGCAAGAGCCAGGGTAATGGAGCACCCGACGCAGCGTCATAGCCAAAAATAAAGCCGGAAAAGCCGGTGCCGACAGTATCTTTCGTGCTCAACAAAAGAACTAAAATTATCAAGATCGGTCCGGCGATCATCAAAAGGTTGCGCCAATCCGCTCTAGATAATTTCTGTTCGTCGGAAAGTTCACGCACAGGTTCGATGTTCATCCGGCGCGATTCAAAAATGACCATCAAAAACAGGCTAAAGAAATAGGCGACGGCGGGGATGAATGCCGCGACGATGACATCCGAATAAGGAACCGTCGATAGCGCCGCCAAAACAAAGGCTGCAATTCCCATCACGGGTGGCATGATCTGACCGCCGCTCGAAGCCGCGGCTTCCACCCCGCCGGCAAACGTCGCCCTGAAACCGGTTTTCATCATCATTGGAATGGTCAGGGTTCCGGTGCCCAAAACATTGACCACCGGCCCACCGGAAATCGTCCCGAATATTGCCGATCCCACAATTGCCGCATGGGCCGGTCCACCGCGCAATTTTCGCGTAGCGACGACGGCCAACTTAATTAAGGAGCGCCCACCCGCTGACGCGCCAAACAAGGCCCCGAGCACGACATAGGGAAAGACGACATTGACCGTAATATTCAGAAACTGTCCCAGGAGGCCGTTCGATTCCAAAATGATCGAATTGCGTGCGCCGATAACCGCTGATGAGTAATTGCGCACATTATCCACGGTGGTGCCGACCGACGTCGTTAAATATTTATTGTCCGTCCAATCAAAATACCAGGCAAAGGATGACACCACCGTATAAATGGAAATGACAATTGCCACCGCGACGATGGGAAAGCCCCACACTCTAACGATATAAATGAAAATGACGGCAATTGCCAAAACCAGAAAAGGCAGAATCCAATTGCCGAGATTTGTTTGGCAATCAGGAAAATCATCATCCGGCGCCGTGCCGAAAATCTCCATATACTCTTTGGCGCGCGCCGCGTTTTCGGCCATCAAACGCGCTCGTTCTCCGTTGAGCGTATCAATCAGGCAAACCTGTTCATTTTCGATCAGATAAACAATTGCCACCGATATAATCACGGTGAGCATCAGGATATCGAGAGCGGTGCCGAGAAAATACTTTACTCGTGATTGGTCGCGCCAATCTCTGGCAAGAGAAGACGTCAACAGGGCGATCACCGTCATAACGGCAAATGAGAGCGGGAAAAAGAACTCGGAGTTATATTTGCTGAGACGCGGCAACTCTTCCAACCCGGGGATCGAGCGTACGGCTTCCAACAAACCAGGAAAATTTGGCATGTTATTGGCCATGCCCATCATCACTAAAATAAAAGCAAATCCGAGCGCCAAGCGGCGCATCCAATCATGATATTGTCGTGTTTGAGCGTCGGGCATGGCGCAAAATCAGCTCCACGCCAATTTCGTGATTTCTGTTTTCAGAGCGAAACAGAGCCGGGGCGAAAAATATGCGCCCCGGCTCCAGGTCAATTTCTTAGTAAGGCCTTCGATCAAGACTAACTTGAGGGTTTTGCACAATCATCAACCTTGAAGCCGGCTTCTTCCCATGCCTCAACGGCGCCCGCATGCAATTTGACGCCGGCCCGGCACATCCCCATTTTTTCATTGCTGATATGTCCGAATAGCTGGCCCTTGGTAAACGGCGTTTTCCGGAGAAGGTCGGGAACGCTTTTGATAAAGGCCGCGGTCAGCGCTTTCGCCAGTTTCTTGTCCATATTCTTGTGCACCACGGTTCCCCCTGCATCGGCGACGGTGCGGAAAGTATTGTCCTCGGAAATAATTCTGGCTTTCGCGCCATAGGAGCGTTGCATGTCACTTACGGACATCAGGGATTTCACTCTGCCGGGAGAATTTACCAGTTTCATCCAGCCCTTCGAGGCGTATTTTGCTTTCGGCACTGAAACGATATTGATTTTTCCGGCGGCCATGATGATGGGTACAAAGGAAGCGGGATTCGTGCCTGGTCGTACGGCGGCGTCAACGGACCGGTCCAGGAAAATTGAATTGGCCTGGCCCCAAGCGATTTGTTTGCCCGTATAGCCTTTGCCATCTCTCATGCCGGTCGTCGCCTGGATGACCTGGCGCGCCAAAATCAACGCCCCACCACGCGGCGGACCATTATGGACGGTTTTTCCCTTCAGTTTTGCATAGCTGTCGATGCCGGTGCTTTGATAGGAAAACAGGTAAAAGGACGCCAAATGATAGCCATAGAGAAGACGTAAATTTGCGGCCGCTACCTTGCCCTTCTCTCTGCCCAGACCCGAGTAAGGGCCGAGGCCTCTCGCCATTAAAAAATTAAGGATAAAGGGCGCCGCGGAAAGATCCGTTTTGCCTTGCGCCACTTGCACCATCGTTTTCGTCAATACCTGGCCGACCTGCACTTGAATGGTGGCGACCTTGCCGGCCGCGGCGACTTCAGCCAGATTTTTAGCGGAAACATCCGTGGCGCCGCCCGGCTGCGCGGCAGCCATGGTCAAGGTGACATTTTGTGCTTGAGCGTTGCTTGTCAGTAGAATGGCCGCACTCAAGGCCAAGATCTTGTTCCAATGCATCGGATTTTCTCCCTCACGGATTATCGGATTATTCTCGGTGTTTGTTCGGCGCTCGATGTTACCGGCGTATTTGGTCAAACACAAGAATGTGAACCCACCCGATTGGGATTGACAGGCGCTACCGGGTTTAACTGGCCGTGACCCGTTTCGCGATCTCCGGTGAGTTTTCGGCATATCGATAGGCTCGGAATATCCAGTTCTCGGGCCCCCTCGGGCCTTCAACGTCGATGGGCGAAATATACTCCCAGACAATTGTCCCGTCGTCCGCAACCTCGAACACACGCCCGCACCC
>JAPYQV010000229.1 GCA_029937205.1 Alphaproteobacteria bacterium | reverse complement strand
TTGATCGGGTGATTATATATTTCGCCCGGCGTGCCGAGCTGCTGCAAGACGCCCTCATGCATGACGGCAATGCGATCTGCCATGGTCATGCCTTCAAGCTGATCATGCGTGACATAAACCGTTGTCGTCTCCAGCCGTCGTTGCAAATGCTTGAGCTCGCCGCGCATATGCGAGCGCAATTGGGCATCAAGATGAGCGATCGGCTCATCGAACAGAAATACCTTGGGTTCGCGCACAATTGCCCGGCCAATGGCGGTGCGCTGTTTTTGGCCTCCACTGAGCTCGACCGGCTTGCGCTGCAAAAGCTCTTCGATTTCCAGCATTTGCGCCGCCCAGACGACACGCTCTTTGATATCCGTCTTGTTCAGTTTTTGCATCTTGAGCGGATTGGCCATGTTCTCGAACACTGTCTTGTGCGGATAGAGCGCGTAATTTTCAAACACCATGGCAATATCGCGGTCGCGCGGCGGAATATCATTGACCTTGAGGTCGCCGAAAAATATCTCGCCCGACGAGATGAATTCGAGCCCGGCCAGCATCCGAAGTGTAGACGATTTGCCACAGCCCGAGGGGCCCAAAAGGCAGAGGAATTCGTTATCCCGCACTTCGATATTGAGCTCCTTAACAGCCATCGTTTTGCCGTAATATTTCCAGACGTCCTTGATGGTTATAGACGTCATGTCAGCGCCTCCGATCGATCGATGTTTTGGGTATTCCGTTCATGACTTACTCCCGCACCGCGCCCATGGTGAGGCCAGTGACAAGATAACGCCGGATGAGAAGACCGAGAAACATCATCGGCGCGGTGGTGACGACACCGGCGGCCATGATGCTGCCCCATTGAATCTTGACCGGTTGCACCAGCTCGGCGGTGGCGACGGGCAGGGTCTTGGCGCCACCCGAGCCGATAATCGAAGCGAAGAGAAAATCGTTCCAGCTGAAAAGCACGCAGAGCACGATGAACGCGCCGACACCAGGTGCCACCAGCGGCATGATCATGCGCAATGACTGCCAGCGATTGGCGCCGTCAACTAACGCGGCTTCCTCAATGGCATAGGGTACATTGTCGAAGAAGCCCTTCAGGATCCAGATCGCGAAAGGCAGGTTGAACGTGGTGTAGGCAAGGATCAGCCCGGGCAGCGTGCCGACCAGACCGGACGAGCGGAAAATAACGTAGAGCGGCACCATCACCGCAACCACCGGTGCCATGCGGGTCGAAATGATCCAAAACAGAAGGTCTTTCTTGCCTCTAAATTCGGCGCGCGACAGCGCATAGGCCGCCATCGTGCCGAGAAACACCGACACCACGGCCGAGCCCAGCGCGGCGATCAGGCTGTTGCGCATATACAGACCGAAATGTTTTTCGGTGAAGAGCTCGACGTAATGCGCGCTGGTGGGCGTGAAGTCGAACATCACCCCGACCCCGCCCCAATCGCCCTCAGCGGGGAGTTTGAACGCGTCGAGCAGATCCTTAAACGAGGAAATTAGCATGATGGCGAGCGGCAACACGGTCCAAACGAAGAAGACAATCAGGAACACAATGACCAGCACCGAAAACGCCGAGCGCGCCGGTGACTTGTAGCGGACGATCTCGCGCGATGCCATGTCCTAATCCGTTCCGTCGGTTTTGAGCTTGCCCGTGGGGTCCTCGAATACTTTGGTGAGAATCAATCCGAGCAGAATCGTCAACAACAACAAGGAAATGGCGATCGCCGCACCTCGACCGAGCTCAAAGAACTTGAACGACACGTCAAACAGGTAGGTCGGCAGAATCTTGGTGGCGTTGGCCGGCCCGCCACCGGTCATGATCAGGATGGTATCGATGAAACGGAAATTATCCATGAAGCGCAACAGGATCGCGATCAGCAGGAAGGGATATAAATTGGGCAGCGCCACGCTGAAGAAATTCCGTATCGGTCCGGCGCCATCGACCATATTCGCTTCGAGCTGCTCCTGCGGCACGCGCTTCAACCCGGCCAGCGTGATCAGCGCAATCAAGGGAGTCCACTGCCAGACATCGGTGGCGACGACGGCGCCCATGGCCCAGGATTTATTGCCGAGAATCGTGCCGCCATCGAGCACGCCGAGGCTGCGCAGCAGCCAAAAATACCAGCCGAAGGTGCCATTATAGAGAAACATGTAAAGAAAGCCGGCGACCACGGGGGCCATCATCATCGGCATCAGGAAGATAGTGATGAAGAATTTCTCCAGCCGGGAATTATTCAGAATAATGGCGACCAAAACGCCGAGCGAAATCTCGACGGAAAGACAAAGGGCGCTGTATTTAAACAGGGTGACCCACCCGCGTGCGAAATTTTTGTCGGAAAATAGGCGGGTGAAATTATCGACGCCGGCCCACAGGTCCGACTTGCCCGGCGCCATTTGCACTTCGTGCAGGCTCATATAAATCAGCCAGACAAGGGGATATAGCGATATCGCCGCCAACAGCAAAACAGCCGGCAGCAGCAGCCACATCAAATAATAACGCGCCGGCTGATTGTTAAAAATTTGCGGGACATAGTCCACCCGCCGCACGCCCCGGTACTCGCCTTGCTCCGGGAGGTCGCGATCAATTTCGTTTACGGCCATTGGTGATTTCCGGAAAGCGCGCGCGGGTCAGACAAATTTAGACGGCGTCTGAGAACCCACTGCCACAGCCGATCAGCCGTGGCAGTGGGTATTCTCGGCCGGTAACCCCAAGACGCCTTATAATACTCTAGACGCCGTGCATCGCGTTGAGCTCGTCGCCGATGGACTCGCAAGCCTCTTGGGCGGAAAGTTCGCCCGAGATGCATTGCTGGGTGCCGACGCGGACGATCTCATGATATTCGCTTGCCTTCGGCAACTTCGGCCCCAGCACCATGTTGGGCGAATGGATGCCCTTGTCGTATACGGCCTCGAAGGTCAGCGCGTTGGGCATGCTGGTCGGGCGGTTGCGCGCCGCCTTGACTTCCGGCAGTTCCAACACGGTTTTGCGCGTCGGCGTTCCGCCAACGCCTTTCAGGACCATCAGTTGCGTCTCGTGGCTGCACGCCCAGCTGGCGAAGATAAAGGCCGCCCGTTGCAGGTCCATGGAGGCGTCGGCATTGATGCCGATACCGCCGATACCGCAATTGGTGGCGTTCACCACATTGCTCGTCGCGACGTTCCAGGACTGCTCGCCCTTCGGCCCCATGGCGTAGGCGGTCTTGCCGCCGGCCGCCACAGATTGCTCGGCATCTTCGACCGAAGCGGCAAACTCATGATACTGAATCTGCATCGCCACGCCGCCGGCCGCATATACCGTATTCAGCTCAAGCGTGCCGTTGGTCAAATTATCGGGGTGGGAGACATCAGCAAGCGCCTTGTAGCCCTCCATTGATTTGACCGACTGCGCGTCGCCCCAGTTTGACGGGCCGGGATTCCTCGAACCCAGGGTGTCATCGACAGCAAAATCGAGCCATTGGTTCTGAGCATACATATGGCGCTGGATGTCGAGTTGTGTGGTCCAGCCAAACGAGCCGTGATGCTGGCCGTAGCCATATGGAATAGACGCATCACGTTCGTGCATCATTTTGAAGAAAGCGGAAAAATCGACCATATTTTTGTATGTCGTATCGTCGGTGAATTCCATTCTATAACCGTAATCGGCTTCGAAATCCTTGCTCAATTTCTCGAACAGATCCTGCCGATAGAAAGTGCACGACACGGCACAGTCATAAGGGAAAGCTCGGATAGGTCCACGCTCGTAATAGACTCCGCAGGCGTCGAGATAATTCTCGAACCAGACATTGTCGCCATAACCTTGCGGATCGAGCGGCAAGGTGTCGTCCATCGAAAATTGGTTCAAATCAGCGTAGAAATCAGCGAAGGGCGAGCCGATCGGCTTATCCTGAACATAATTAAGTTGGTAATCAGCCTGGCCACTTCTCAGATCGATGCCGACTTTCTGCTGCACGGTCGGTAGACCATCGGTAAGAATTTCCACTTCGATGCCGGTTAAATCATAAAATGATTTGATATTGTCGCGAATGGCGAAAGAAGGCGGTGTGTTCTCCGACATGAACACTAGTTTCGAGCCCTCATACTGGCGCCACTTGGCATCCATCGACGACGCCGCATGGACAGGATGCTTGGTAATGACGGAACCGAGACCGACCGCAAGCGAACCGGCGCCGAGCGCGACTGCCGTGCCGCCGCCAAGCTCGAGGAACTTTCGACGGCTAATAGTTTTGTAGAGTGCTTTCTTGGGAACATAAAACATCGCTTCTCTCCCACCTTAATTTGGTTTACAAATATTTTTATTTTTTGGCTGCGGACCAAATGGGCAGGATACTTTGATAATTTGACGCGACGCCCCTCAGCCGCAAGCATACCTTCACAGTACGCAAGACAAATTCATCACGCAGTGTTTGTCAAGGCACTGTCATACTAAATCGAATCAATTTCCAAAGTTCCTGACAGCGAGGCTGTTAGGCTGCCAACTGCCGCCACTCGGCCAATGCCGCGGAGCGGTTTTGCTTGAAGACTTCGCGGCGGTTGAGATGGCGTTCCAGATTGAAGTGGTTGTGGATCGAGGCGTGGACGGCGACGAACTTTTGCAGAGTCTTCACCGCCCTGAATTTGGCCATCGCTCCCTCTCGTCGCCGGAATGGCTGGTGTGAATTTTCGGCCCGGTTGTTGAGCCATCGTCCGCACTCCTGGTCAGCGGCATTACCGATCACATTCATCGCGGCCTGATAAGATCGGAGGCGGTCCGTGACGATAACCTTAGGCTGACCATACCGCTTCATCGCACGCTTCAGAAACTTGAGTGCAGCCTTGCGATCCCGGCGCTTCGTGACGAACACCTCGAGCACTTCGCCTTCGTGATCAACCGCCCGCCAGAGATAATGCGTCTCTCCGTTGATCTTC
The DNA here is from genome assembly GCA_029937205.1 of Alphaproteobacteria bacterium. GTDB lineage: Bacteria > Pseudomonadota > Alphaproteobacteria > UBA828 > UBA828 > PTKB01. The sequence continues at coordinate 464 of JAPYQV010000229.1, read as the reverse complement.
ACAAAAACTTCGTCCAGGTGCCAGCGCCACCGTGAGTATGATTGATTATGAATCCGGCGCTTCCTGACCTCTGCAGCAAACATCGGACCGAACCGGTTCCACCAGAACCGTACCGTCTCGTGGTAGATGTCGATGCCGCGCTCGGACAGGAGATCTTCGACTTGGCGCAGTGACAGTGGATAGCGGATATACATCATCACCGTGAGGCGGATGATCTCGGGTGAACTGTTGAAATAGCAGAAGGGATTTCTCATCCGACGAAGCTAGGGACCGCCCATCCTCCCCTCAAGCCGATTTGCTCTGACAAAGCCGCATCAGGTGTGTCAGTCTCAGCAGCGCTGATTAATGCCCGCTTTACACCCAACAGCGGAAGTCATCTAAGTGTGCTGAAAGAGTCCGAGATTAGCCAAAAGCAGATGGGGTGGATGGCTCCCGCTCCCGGCATCTAGGTGCCACATTTGTGG
>JAPYQV010000228.1 GCA_029937205.1 Alphaproteobacteria bacterium | reverse complement strand
TCACACGGTCATCCTCGCCGAGCTCGACGGTGTTTTCCATTTGATGCTCTAAAGCGCTCAGACGCTTGGTGAAATCGTCGGAAATTTCGCCGGCCAGTTTTTCCGACACCCGCTGCGCCTCGGCAACATTGTGAATTTCGCCCTGGATACGGCTGAGGGAGAGCGCCATCACCCGGTCGCGCACCGCCAGATCGGCGGGGGAGAGCTTGTCCAGCCCAAACATGGCCATCACGAAGCGGATCGTCGTTGCGTTTACAAAAAGCGTGAACAGCACGAAACAGGTAACCAAGACGACGATGAAATTCTTCACGTCCTGTTCCACGCCATCGGTCTCGAAAATGATGAGCGCCAACGCCAGCGAAACGGCGCCGCGCAAACCGCCCCAAAACATAACGGTTTTGAAGGCGTTGCTGACATTCTGACTGAGCTTGGCCCGGATCATCAGCGGTAGAAGGCCGAACAGCACCGCAAAGCGAGCGGCGAAAGCCACAGCGAGGAGCACCACCAGCCAAATTGCCTGCTCGCCGGTGAAATCTTTGAGCACGTTGGGCACCAGGATGCCGACCAGGAAGAAAATCAGTGAATTGGCCCAGAAACAGAGCTGCTCCCAGGTTTCGTGCAGCGCGTGCCAGGTGGCAGGCGATACCTTGGTGCGCCCGTAGGAGCCCATAACCAGGCCGGCGGCAACCACCGCCATGACGCCCGAGACATGCAGGTAATGCTCGGCGATCAAAAAGGAGAGATAAGCGAGAACGACGGTCAACGTGATTTCGACAAGCGGCATGTTGCGCATCGTGCCGATTATCCAAGCCATGGTTCGCGCGGCCACGAGGCCGACCGCGATGCCGCCGAAAAAGACTTTGATGAATTCCACCGCCGCCGAGCCCGCCGACGCCTCGGCGGTGCCCATCATGACGGCGGCGAGAATGATAAACAACACGATCGCCGTGGCGTCGTTAAATAGGCTTTCGCCCTCGACAAGGATGGTTAGGCGTTTGGGCGCTCCGAGATCCTTGAAAATCGCCACCACCGCCACCGGGTCAGTCGCCGAGACGATGGCGCCGAGCAGCAGACAGGCGACAAAGCCGAAGCCCGAGATCGCCTCCATGGCGAAGCCCACGGCAAAAGTCGAGATCAACAGGCCAACCACGGCGAGCATCAGGATTGGCTTTATGTCCTTCAGCAGGTGGCGGACATTGATGCTCATGGCCGATTCAAAAATCAGCGCCGGCAAGAAGAGGAAAAACACTGCTTCGGAGGTGATGTCGAGATTTTCGATGGCGTACAGGAAATCGCCGGCAATGCCGGCGTTGCTCTTATCCGGAATGAGCAGGACGATAACGCCGAGCACCACGCCGGCGGCAGCGAGCAAAACGGTGAAAGGAAAATTAAGACGGCGCGCGACCGGCACCAACAGACTGGCGATAAACAGCAGGACAAACAGGCCGAGCACGATCAAAAAAAGATGTAAGTCCATAAGCCGTCTCCCCCAGAAAGCGCATCACATCGTCTTGGCCGTAATGCTAGCACTCGCCGCAGTGGGTGCAATAGCGCTATTTTCACCAGTAATTAGCAGCACCCGAGATTTTGTTGCCTGAAGCGCGGCGGCGATGTAAGGGAAGAGACGGCGGGGAGGCCGGAATACGCGGATATAAAGAGCAGTGGCGGAGATGGGCGCAGCCAAATTAATTTTCATCACACATTCGGAAAAGGCCGATCCCAGCCGGGTGGCCGAGGCGTTGCAGGGGCTCGGCTACGGCACGGAAATCTGCTGCCCGTTCCTCGGCGACAGCCTGCCGCGCTTGCAACAAGGCCGCCCGGAGGGCTATGCCGCCGCCATCGTCTTCGGCGGCGCCCAGATGGTCAGCGACGCCGCCGAGTTGGATTTTATCGCCGCAGAACTGGATTGGGTGGGCGAACAATTAGAGAACGACGCGCCGTTCCTCGGTATTTGCCTCGGCGCCCAAATGATGGCCCATGCGCTTGGCGCCAAGGTTTGGCAACATCCCGATGGCGTACGCGAGATCGGCTTTCACCGGATCGACCCGACACCGGCCGGCGCGGCGCTGTTCCCCGAAAACCTCACCGCCTATCAATGGCACCGCGAGGGCTTCGACCTGCCCGAGGGCGCCGAGCTGTTGGCGACCGGCGGCGCGGCGTTTTACAATCAGGCCTTCCGCTACGGCGAGAACGGCTATGCCGTTCAGTTCCACCCGGAAATGCATGCCGCAACCATGGAATACTGGATCACCTCGGAGATGGGGTCCGTGCAACTCGGCCTGCCCGGCGCGCAGCCGGCGGCGGAGCAGCGCGCCAGCGCACCGATACACAACCCGATCATGCGGCGCTGGCTCGACACGTTCTTGAATGTATGGCTCGGCCCGGCCGACGGCGAACAGGGGAAACTCAGAGCATGAAGCTGGGTAAATCCCTGGCGGCGATGCCGTCATCTGGCATTCGCGATACCTTCAACCTGATCGTCGGCAAGCCCGATATCATCAATCTGGCGCCGGGCGAACCCAATTTTCCCACCCCACCGCACATTGTTGCGGCGGCCAGCCGGGCAACCGAAGCCGGACATACCAAATATGTCGAAAATTCGGGCCTGCCGGAACTGCGCGAACAGATCTGCCGAAAGCTCGAGACCGACAACGGATTTAGCGCCACTCCCGACGAGATCATCGTCACCCACGGCGCCATGGGCGCGCTTTACAGCGCCTTTGCCGGCCTGGTGGAGCCGGGCGACGAGGTGCTGCTGCCCGATCCTTCGTGGCCCAATTTCCGCATGATGGCGACGCTGCGCTCGGCCAAAATCCGACCCTATCGTATCGCCGCCGAAAACGGCTTCCTGCCCGATATGGCCGAACTCGAAACCCTGGTCGGCCCGGCCACCAAGCTGCTGCTGATCAACACGCCGCTCAATCCGATCGGCTCGGTGATCCCGCGCCAACGCATGGCCGAGTTGCTCGATTTCGCCGCCGCCCATGATCTCTGGCTGATCTGCGACGAGGCCTATGACGCGCTGATCTACAGCGATGCCTTCGTCAGCGCCGCCGCGCTCGGCCGGCGCGAACGGGTGATCGCCGTCTACAGCTTCTCCAAAACCTATGCCATGACCGGTTGGCGCATCGGCTACATGGTGGTGCCGCGCGAGATCGCGCCGGTGCTCGCCGACCTTCAGGAAGCGATGATCTCGTGCGCCAGCACGCCCGGCCAATGGGCAGCACTGGCGGCGCTTGAAGGTCCGCAAGATGTGGTGGCGGACATGCGCGACGCCTATGACGCGCGGCGCCAACTCGCTCTCGATACCCTGGCGCAACACGGCGTCCCGGCCCATCCACCGGACGGCGCCTTCTACCTCTGGATCGATATTCGCGCCGCCGGCGTGCCGAGCCGGAGCTTCGCCAGAACGCTCTTGGACGAACACAAAGTGGCGATCGTCCCCGGCCTCGATTTCGGCCCCGGCGGCGAGGGCTATGTGCGCGCCTCGCTAGCCGCCCCGCCCGGAAACATCCGCGCCGGGCTCGAAATATTGGGGCAATATCACGCCCGTCTCGTGGCCGATGCCGGGGCGCAGGACCTGGAGGCAAAGGCATGAACGGCAGCACAAGCGGCGAGGATTGGCGCGGCAAAGTCGGCAAGCTCGACCGCGAAGAGGTCGACCGGTTCCTGGCGGAGCCCCATCTCGCCCGCGTCGCCTGCCTCGACGACAAGGGTTGGCCCTACGCCATTCCGTGCTGGTACCAGTGGGACGGCAAGTCTCTATGGCTGGTGGCACGGGCCAAATCGAAATGGGCAAAATTCCTCCAAAACGAGCCGCGCTGCGCCGTGACCATTGATGAATCCTCTTTCGCCGAGAGCGATGCCGGTGCCACTGTACAGCGCAACTTCGCCGCCCAATGCGAAGCGGTGATCGTCGAAGAGCCCAATGTCGGCGGCCGCTGGGTCGAGGTCGCGCGCACCATGGCGCTACGCTATTACGGCGAAAACGGCCCGGGTTATTTGGAGCCGACCATGACATGGAAACGCTGGCTGATCCGCCTCGACCCGGTGGAAAGCTGGACCTGGCAGGGCATCGCCTGGCCCAAGCGCTATCTTGAGGGCGACGCGGTCGCGTAGCGGCGCGGTTGCATAACGACGTGGTCCAGCACTGATGGCAAAAATAATTTTGGCAGCAAAGAGCGATTTCATCGGCCTCGACGGCATCACCCACCTGGCGACCGGCGGCGAGCCGCCGTTGCTGAAAGCCCACCGCACGGCGTTCGAGACCTACGCGCGGGACAAGGCGCGCGGCTATCCGGGCTATTACGCCCATTGGGCGGTAGCCGAGGAAGTGCGCGCGCGTCTGGCCGCCATGACCGGCCTCAGCGCGGATGATTTCGCCCTGGTCGGCAGCACCTCCACCGGCATCAACACCGTGCTGTCGTCGATCGATTGGCGATCCGGCGACAATGTGGTCAGCGCCACCCTCGAATACGCCTCCGGGCGCTACGCCTTTGCCCGCCTTGTTGGGCTTGGCGTCGAGACCCGCCTGGTCGAGCCACGCGGCTGGTTGATCGACATCGACGATCTGATCGCCGCCTGCGATACCCGCACCCGCATGGTCTATGTCAGCCAGGTCAGCTATCTCACCGGCCAGGCGCTCGATATCGCCGGTCTTTCCGCCGCCCTGAGGGATCGTGGTATCGCGCTGCTGAACGATGTCAGCCATGCACTCGGCGTGATCCCTGTCGATGGCCGGCTCGCCGATTTCATGGTCTGCGCCGGCTATAAGTGGTTGCTCGGCACGCAGACCGGCATTCTCGCCTGGAACCGATCGGCCTGGCCCGACTTCAACCCGCTGCACATCGGCTGGAGCTCGGCCAATGCCGGACCGACGCCGGCGACCTACCAACTGAAAGAGAGCGCCGGGCGCGCCGAAGCCGGCAACCCCAACCACCTCGACGCCTATTTGTTGCGCACCTCGCTCGACTATCTCGCCAACATCGGCATCAAACGCATTGCCGCCCACGCCCGCAATCTCGGCGGTGCCCTTCGTCACGCGCTCGTCGAACTCGGCCTCGACGTAACCACGCCCGAAGCACCCGAAGCGCGCGCCGGCAATATCTGCTTCGCCCACCCCGCCGCCGATCGCCTGATGGCGCTGGCGGCGGAAGACGACATCCTGATCTGGTCCGACAGCGGCCGCGTCCGCCTCTCGGTACACGCCTTCGTCGGCGCGGACGACATCGCGCGCTTCCTCGACAAGCTGCCCGGGTATCTGCAAAAAGCCCGCTGAACCCGGCACCCTGCTTTACAATCCCGAAGCGCACGCTAGATTAGGTCCGGTCGCACCGAGCGTCGCACGGAGCCCCGATGCACCCGTAGCTCAGCTGGATAGAGCGCTGCCCTCCGAAGGCAGAGGTCACAG
>JAPYQV010000227.1 GCA_029937205.1 Alphaproteobacteria bacterium | reverse complement strand
GCCGTATGCACCATGTTTGTGAGCTCGATCTCATCCGCCGCCGCCATGACGACAAACCCCGGCAATGTCGACAGATAGGTGATGTCGTAGCTGCCGGCGTGGGTCGGCCCGTCGGCGCCGACCAATCCGGCGCGGTCGATGGCAAAACGCACCGGCAAGGACTGGATCGCCACATCATGAACGATCTGGTCATAGGCGCGCTGCAGGAAGGTCGAATAAATCGTCGCGAACGGTTTCAATCCCTCGGTCGCCATTCCGGCGGCGAAGGTAATCGCATGCTGTTCGGCAATGCCAACATCGAACGCGCGGTCCGGGAAAGCTTCGGCGAACTTGTCGATACCGGTGCCGCTCGGCATGGCGGCGGTAATGGCAACGATATCCTTGTCGCGCTCCGCCTCCTTGATCAGCGCGTTGGCAAAGACGCTGGTGTAGCTCGGCGCCTTCGCGGCGCCCTTCTTCTGTTCGCCGGTCACCACATTGAATTTCGCCACGCCGTGGTATTTGTCACTCGACGTTTCGGCCGGCTTATAGCCCTTGCCCTTTTGCGTCACCACATGGATCAACACCGGGCCGGGCGTTTGGTCATCCTTGACGTTCTTCAAAATGGGAATCAGGTGATCGACATTGTGGCCATCGATCGGGCCAACGTAGAAAAAGCCCAACTCCTCGAACAGCGTGCCGCCGGTCACCATGCCGCGGCCATATTCCTCGGCGCGGCGCGCCACCTCGCCCACCGGGCGCGGTAGTTTTTGCGATAGGTTTTTGGCGATCTCGCGCAAGCTGCGATAGGAGTGGCTCGAGAGCAAGCGCGACAGATAGGCGTTAAGCGCGCCAACCGCCGGCGCGATCGACATTTTGTTGTCGTTCAAAATGACGATCAGACGGGCATCCATGGAACCGGCATTGTTCATCGCCTCATAAGCCATGCCGCCTGACATGGCGCCATCGCCGATGATCGAAATCACATTGCGTTTTTCACCCTGTAATTCGCGCGCCACCGCCATGCCGAGGCCGGCGGAGATGGAGGTTGAGGAATGCGCGGCACCGAACGGGTCGTATTCGCTCTCGCTTCGTTTGGTAAATCCGTAGAGCCCGCCGGGCTGACGCAATGTGCGGATTCTGTCGCGCCGGCCGGTCAAAATCTTATGCGGATAGGCCTGATGGCCGACATCCCAGATCAGCCGGTCATAGGGCGTGTTGAACACGTAATGAAGGGCGACCGTCAGTTCGACCACACCGAGACCCGCGCCAAGATGGCCGCCGGTCTCGGAAACCGCGTCGATCGTCTCGTCGCGCAGCTCATGGCAAAGCTGCTTCATTTCCTTCGTCGACAGTTCCCGCAGGTCCTGCGGTGTATGCACCCGATCCAACAATGGTGTGTCCGGCATGCGATGCCCCCTCTTCATGGCGCGATAGATATCGCCTTATTATTTATTTCGCGACTCAGCGCTGTCGATAAATTACACCAACTTTTAGAGCGAGCCAAAGCATTTTGCTCAAATCATGTGGACAAAATTGTGGTTAACTCGTTGAAATAGCTTAAAGACGGTATGTGTATCTGAGGCCGAAGGTGTCCAGTCCCTCATTATTTTCATCGATTCCAGCATTGGAAATATGGTCCAAATGCACGGAAACACCGTGATGATCGGTGATTCGATAGCCCAATTCAGCAGATTCCCGAAATAGTACCGGCAGGCCGAGTTCCTTGCGATCAAGGGCTTCCGTCTCGGTTTCTCCGTCATGTATAGCAATACTCAGGCTTCCGCCAGCGAATATACCCCAGCCCAGGTCATACATCCAGGTGCCACCAATATACACCTGGTTTGTGTTGCCAGCCGTATTGTAGTGAACGCCGATATGCGGCTCGGGCGACAGGATGAAGTCCCATATCCAGCCACCGAGTGGCGTGAAGCGTATTTCGGCATTGATATCCTTGCCCGACTCCTTGCGATGCCCGAACGCGCCGACATCATGCCCGCCAAAGCCGAGAACCACGGCGCTCACACCAAAGCCACGCGACCGCGTGGATGCCTTTATGGCGGCAGGCTCCCGAACAGCTGTTGCTGTGGTTTTAGGCGTGGTCTCCGTTGCTGCGGCGCGCACCAGGCGCGGCTGGTTCGGTGCGGCATTCGCTTCGCTCCAGGCAAGGTTCTTATAACCGGGAAAGGCCATCGCGACTTTCTCGGCGATATAATTGCGATGGCGCAGCGATGCCGACATGGCGGTGCGGAGAATGATCCTGGCGTCACGCGGATAACTCGCCAGCGCCAAAATGACTTGTGCGCTCAGGCCCGTGGCAGCAGCGCGGCGCTCAAAATCAGTCGTCGACGCCCGCGCTTCCACCCGATGCGCCACCTCGCCCGCTTCGGCAATCGCCAAAACAACGTAGCGTGGCATGCCGGCGCCCTGCGCCGCCGCGCCGCCATTCAGCGCCGCGCCGAAGCACAACAGGCTCACGACAAACATTATCCGCAAAATGAACGCCATAACCAATTCGCTTTCGACTCTAATTAAGACCGGCCATCAGTGTTCCGGCGTCCTGCGCGCAATTCAATCATAATTTGGCTTTGCTTTAGAAAGGCAAACGATCGCGGCGTTTGCTGCGGTGGTAGGTAAACGCCATTTCGATGCAGTGGCGCAATGCTTTTTCAGGCGGGTCATTCTCGACGTCTAATTCGATGCATCTCTTGCCGTCAAAGCGAAGGACTTCCGCATATAGGTCGCGGTAAGTCTGGAGCAATGATGTCTGGCAATGAACATACATGCCGTATTTTCCCGGCTTTGACTTGATTTGATCCAGTCGGATTGTCGTGCCACTCTTGGAATGGTTGGTCAAATAGCTTGGCTGCCCCCATTTTAAGGTTTCTTCCAACGGGCCGACATCTTCGAGCCCAGTCGCGGTATCGAAGATGAGTTGGCGCAGGCGGAGGAGGTTGGCTTTTAGGTTGCCCGGATAGGCGTCAAAGATTTCTTTTACCTGCGAATTCTGAAATCGTTCCATACGCGAAAGTAACATGACCAAAACCGGAGAGGAAATCGCGGCATCATGAAACTTGTTCTTCTTTACGTCACCACGTCGAGTGAATTGGAAGCAAAAGAGATTGCCCGGACTCTCTTGGCCGAACACCTGATCGCGTCGGCCAACATCATTCGAAACGTCGTGTCCTTCTATGAGTGGGGCGGCAAGGTTAAGGAAACGGTGGAATGCGTGCTTATTGCCAAAACCCGCGAAGCGTTGGCGGATCAGGTGGTAGAGAGAGCGGAAAGCCTCCATTCCTATGAATGTCCGGGCATACTCATTCTGCCGGTACAATCCGGCAGCGCCGCTTATCTCGATTGGGTCGCGGCGGAAACAGAGGACTTGAAATAGTTATTGGCGTCGAACCACGCGACCGCATCGCTCAGCGCCTGCTCGGCAGCGCGCGATGAAAAGCCCAACTCGCGCTTTGCCTTCTCAGACGAAAAAAACATGTACTTACGCGCCATGCGTAAGGAATCCAAAGTCAGCCGGGATTCCATACCGGTGAGGCGTGCCCAGCCTTCCACACCATAGGCAAACGGCACGAGCAATCGGTTGGGCAGTTTGACTCCCGGCGCCGGCCGGCCGGTAAGGCGCCCGAGCACCAGCAGAATGTCGCGCAACGAGAGGTCTTCGCCGCCCAAAATGTAACGCTCGCCTAGCTTACCATGTTGATCCGCCAATAAATGGCCGCGCGCGCAATCGTCGACATGCACCAGATTGAGGCCGGTATCGACATAGGCCGGCATGCGGCCATTGACGAAATCGACAATGATGCGCCCAGTCGGCGTCGGTTTGATGTCGCGCGCGCCAATCGGCGTGGAGGGATTGACGATCACGGCCGGCAGACCGTCCTTGGCGACCATCTCGCGCACCACCTCCTCGGCGAGATATTTCGAGCGTTTATAGTGGCCGATCATATCGTCGAAGCGCACCGGCACATCCTCGTCGGCCGGCGTGCCATCCTTGTTCAGGCCGAGGACCGCGACACTGGAGGTATAGACGATGCGCGCTACCCCCGCCTCGCCCGCTGCGCGCATCAGGTTGCGCGTGCCGTCCACGTTGATGTCGTAAATATCCTTCGGCTTCGGAATCCACAGGCGGTAATCCGCCGCCACGTGATAGAGCGCCTCGCAGCCTTTCACCGCCGCCTTGAGAGAAGCCGGGTCCGTGAGGTCGCCGGTAACACGTTCGAGGTCGAGACCATGGATGTTGCTGGTATCGCTGCCCGCGCGGACAAGGGCGCGCAATTGCCGGCCCTCCGCCAATAGGAGACGCGCGACGGCGGAGCCGAGAAATCCGGTAGCGCCGGTGATCAGCGTGGTCATTGCCGTGCCGTGAAAATCTCGCGGCGGTAACGAAACAACGCCCAGATTCCAAACAGCGGCGCGCCGATGGTGGCGGCGATCAGAATGGGGATCAGGCCGCCGCCCCAAATTGCCGGGCTGATCAGATATAACGCGTCTTCGGTCTCGAAGTCGGCGAAACGCGGCAGGCCGGCTTGTTTTTGCCCCATGCGGTTTTCGAGATATTGAAACAGTGCAAACAGGCCGGCCACCGAGATGCCGGCGATAATTCCCATGATCCAGGCAATGTCGCCGAGCCACGAATCCATCAGGCCAATACCGATGGAAACGAACAGAAGGACATTCACCGTGATGTCGGCGGTGAGATCGTAGAGATGGCCGAAGCGGCTGGTCTTACCGCTGAGCCGGGCCAATTCGCCGTCCATATGGTCGACGAAATGTGACAGCGCGAACAGGCCGGCGCCCCAATGGATCAACGGCACCTCGCCGTAAGCCAGGCAGCCGCAGGCGCCGAGCCCGAGCAACAGGCGAATCGTCGTGATGTGATTTGGCGTGACGTGGGTGTGTACCAGTGGGCGCACGAGAAAACGCGCGATGCGCTGATCCCACGGTCCCTTGCGGGGCCGCGAAGTTTTTTTTTCGATTGGTGTTGTTCGGTCTGTCATGGCGTCGCGCTGAAATGTTAGAACTGCGCCATGATTATCCGCGACGATCAGAGAATTTCAAGATGCGGGCGGTGATATTCGCCGCCGGCCAGGGCAGCCGCCTCGGCGCGGCGTCCGGGGAATCGCCCAAAATCCTGTTGCGCTTCGCCGGCCGCAGCCTGTTGGAGAGGCATCTGGCGCAGCTTGACGCCGTCGGTGTGACGGACATCACACTCGGTGTCGGATTCGGTGCCGACCAAATTGAGGTCGAGCTCAAGAATATCGCAGCACCGCCGGTCGAGTTGGTGCACAACCCGCACTACCGCGAAGGCAGTGTGGTGACATTGTGGACACTGCGCCAAGCCCTCACGCGTGGCGGCGACATATTGGCGATGGATGGCGATGTGCTTTACGACCGGCGCATGTTGAAACGGCTGATGGC
>JAPYQV010000226.1:3966-5412 GCA_029937205.1 Alphaproteobacteria bacterium | reverse complement strand
GTTTCCAGCATAGTATTAGCGGCATTTTTTATTTGAAGGCGATAATTTAATGACAGTTTGATTTGCAAGTGTCAAATAATATTTGTGCGACAAGCCAATAAACGCGCTTGACTATTAGGGGCAATAATAATCGTGGCAATTGTGCAGCTTGGATTTGGAACATATTGTCTCGATATAGGTCCGATCTATTGTGGTCCAGGCAGTGGTGCTACGCGAGATGTGGTATCGGTGGGCTTGCCCCACACTACAATGTGCGCGTATACAATAAATCCATACCGAAACGAGTAAAGCGATCAAGTACATGACCGTGAAAGCAGTCGCGATTGCATCTGACCATCGGGGGATCGCCCTAAAATCGGCCCTTGCCGAAACCCTGCGTGCCAGAGGTCTGAAAGTTTTGGATCTTGGCCCCGATCGGGAAGACGCGGTCGACTACTCCGATTTTGCCGACAAATTGGCGCATGAGATCAGCACCGGTGAGGTTGAGCGCGGGGTGTTGATTTGCGGCTCCGGCATCGGCATGAGCATCGCCGCCAACCGGCATCGCCAGGTGCGCGCGGCGCTCTGTCATGATGTCGATGCGGCCCGCCTCACGCGTCAACATAACGACGCCAATGTTCTCACCTTGCCGGGCTCGATTATTTCCGAGGATGACGCCCAGGCGTGCCTGATCGCCTTTCTCGATACCGATTTCGAAGGCGGGCGCCATGCCCGCCGGGTCGCCAAGCTGGCGTGAGCGCTTAGACTTCCGTATGGCGAGTGGATTCTGCAATGACCGCATCTAATTCGAGCGTCAGCATGCCGGACGGCGTTCGTCACGATAATTTCTTTTCGGACACGCTGGCCTCGGCGGATCCTGAGATCGCGGCCGCCATAAGCCGTGAAGTCGCGCGCCTGCAAAATTCGATTGAGCTGATCGCGTCGGAGAATATCGTCTCGCGCGCCGTGCTTGAGGCACAGGGCTCGGTGATGACCAACAAATATGCCGAGGGGTATCCGGGCCGGCGCTATTATGGCGGTTGTGAATATGTTGACGTGGCCGAACGCTTGGCCATCGCGCGCGCCAAGCAATTATTTTCTTGCGAATTTGCCAATGTGCAGCCCCATTCCGGCTCGCAGGCCAATCAAGCCGCCTATATGGCGGTGATGAAGCCGGGCGCTAAAATGCTTGGCATGTCCCTTGCGGCGGGCGGACATCTCACCCATGGCGCCGCCCCGAACCAGTCAGGTAAATGGTTTGAGGCGGTGCAGTATGGCGTTCGCCAACAGGATGCCGTGATCGATTTTGAAGAAGTGGCGCAATTGGCCGGCGCACACCGGCCCGAGGTCATCGTGTGTGGCGGCTCGGCCTATCCGCGATTTATCGATTTTGCCCGGTTTCGCGAGATCGCCGATTCAGTGGGTGCCATTCTGATTGTCGATATGGCCCATTTTGCAGGGTTGGTG
>JAPYQV010000226.1:0-3956 GCA_029937205.1 Alphaproteobacteria bacterium | reverse complement strand
GGCGTTCATCCGAGCCCGGTGCCGCATGCCCACATCGTTACCACCACAACCCACAAGACCCTGCGCGGTCCGCGCGGCGGCATGATACTGACCAATGACGCGGCGCTGGCCAAAAAAATTGATTCGGCGATTTTTCCCGGACTGCAAGGCGGTCCGCTGGAGCATGTGATTGCTGCCAAAGCAGTCGCGTTCGGCGAAGCCCTCAGGCCGGAGTTCCGCTCCTACGGCGAAAATATTCTCGATAACGCAAATATCCTTGCCGAAACCCTGGCCGGCCGAGGTATCGATATCGTTTCCGGCGGTACCGATACGCATCTGCTCCTGGCCGACCTCAGGCCCAAGCACTTAACCGGAAAAGCGGCGGAAGAGAGCCTTGAGCGGGCTGGCATGACCTGCAACAAGAATGCCATTCCGTTCGATCCGGAAAAGCCGTCCATTACCTCCGGTATTCGCCTGGGTTCGCCGGCGGCAACCAGCCGGGGCTTCGGCCGCGACGAATTCCGCCAGATCGGAATTTGGATCGCCGAAGTTTTGGACGGCTTGGCCGAGAACCCGCAAAACAACGAACTGGTAGAGGCGCGGGTGTGTGAGCAAGTCGTCGCCTTGTGCCGCCGTTTTCCGATTTATCCCGATTTGGTTTAGCACGTCAGGAAATTGCCATGCGCTGTCCTTTTTGTGGTCACGACGATACTCAGGTGAAAGACTCCCGGCCGACGGAAGACAATACGTCGATCCGCCGGCGCCGCGCCTGCCCTAATTGCGGCGGGCGCTTTACCACCTTTGAGCGCATCCAGATGCGCGAGCTCACCGTTATCAAGCGCAACGGTCAGCGTGCCTCGTTCGAGCGCGACAAGCTGGCCCGCTCGATGGCGATTGCACTCCGCAAACGGCCGGTGGAGCCGGACCGGGTCGAACGCGTGATCAACGGCATTGTGCGCCGGCTCGAGAGTTTGGGCGAACAGGAAATCCCCTCCAGCGTGGTCGGTGAAATGATCATGGAGGCGCTCGCGGGTCTCGATTCGGTCGCCTATGTGCGCTTCGCCTCGGTCTATAAGAACTTCCGCGAGGCCAAGGATTTTGAGAAATTCATTGGCGGCCTGGGTGGTGACAACGAAGAAGCGTGACGCGCCTGAGGACTGGCGCCACATGACGGCGGCGTTGGCGCTGGCTGAACGCGGTCTTGGCGCGGTCTGGCCGAATCCGGCTGTCGGCTGCGTGTTGGTGCAGGGCACACGAATCGTCGGGCGTGGCTGGACCCAACCTGGCGGGCGGCCGCATGCGGAAAGCGAGGCCCTGGCGCGCGCCGGAAAGGCGGCCAAGGGCGCGACCGCCTATGTCACGCTCGAGCCTTGCGCCCATCACGGTAAAACAGGCCCTTGCGCCGAGGCGTTGGTCGAGGCGCAGATTTCGCGCCTGGTGGCGGCTATGGCGGATCCGGACCCACGTGTGTCCGGGCGCGGTTTCGCCCATCTGGAAACCGCCGGCATTGATGTTTCGGTTGGGCTGGGCGGTGATGAGGCGGCGCACCTCAATGCCGGATTTCTGAAACGGATCGAGAGCGGGCGGCCTCTGGTCACGCTTAAATTGGCAACCAGCCTCGATGGCCGTATCGCCACCCGAAGTGGCGAGAGCCAATGGATTACCGGTGCATTGTCGCGCGACCGCAGTCATCTCCTGCGCGCTCAGCACGACGCCATTCTTGTTGGGTCGGGGACGGTTTTGGCAGACAATCCGAGTTTGACCTGCCGCCTTGCCGGCCTCGGCGAACGTTCTCCGGTGCGCGTCGTGATGGACGGCCGGTTGCGCCTTCCGTTGGATCATCAAATGGTGGCAAGCGCCGGCGAGATACCAACTTGGGTCGTGGCAACGGCAAATGCGGCAAATGCGGAAAATACGCCCAACGCCAAGGCTTATGCCACGAGCGGCGTGGCGTTGATTGAAGTGGCGCCTGATGGCGACGGTCACCCGGATGCTTCTGCCACGTTGGAGGCTCTGGGCGCACGCGGTATCACCCGCCTGTTGATTGAAGGCGGTGCGCATATTTCGGCGGCATTTCTCGGCGCGCGCCTGGTCGACCGCGTGGCCTGCTTCCGCGCGCCGTGCATGATCGGTGGAGACGGCGCGCCGGCGGTCGAATCATTTGCTCTGGATCGTCTTGAGAATGCGCCAAATTTTGTGCGCAGGGCGCTCAGCGAGCTGGATGGCGATGTGCTTGAATCACTCGATGCGATTACCTAGAGGGCGGCATGTTTACCGGAATCATCACTGATTTGGGGCGGGTGCGGGAAATTCACCGGGTCGCGGATGCGGCCGACCAGCGCATCCTTATCGACACCCAATACGATACCGGCAGCATCGCGCTTGGCGCGTCCATTGCCTGTGCCGGCCCGTGCCTGACGGTCGTCGAAACCGGGCCAAATTGGTTCGCGGTTGAGGTCAGCGGGGAGACGCTGGAGCGGACCACGATCGGTCGCTGGCAAACCGGTGAACGTATCAATCTAGAGCGCGCGCTTTGTGTTGGTGACGAACTGGGCGGCCATTTGGTGAGCGGTCACATCGATGGCGTGGGCGAACTTCTGTCACGCCGGGAAGAAGGCAAGTCGGTTCGCATGGAAATTGGCGCACCCGGCGAACTGATGAAATTTATTGCTGAAAAAGGCTCTATCTCAATTGATGGCGTGTCTCTGACTGTGAACGAAGTGTCGGCCGGCAGCTTCGGCGTCAATATTATTCCGCACACGCTGACGGCGACGACACTCGGGGAATTGACGCCGGGTGGCGCCGTCAATCTTGAGATAGACCTGCTTGCGCGCTACGTTGCCCGGCTTAAAGAGGATATTTGAGAATATGCTGCGCGTCGCCACACCCACCAGCGAGGCTCTTTCGTCCATCGAAGAGGCGATCGAGGAATTCCGCAATGGCCGGATGATCGTTCTCGTTGACGATGAAGAACGGGAAAATGAGGGCGACCTCGTCATACCGGCCCAATTGGCGACGCCGGAAGCGATAAATTTCATGGCCAAATACGGCCGCGGGCTGATCTGCCTGGCCCTGCTGCCGGAGCGTTGTCACGAGTTGGGCCTTGAATTGATGCCCAAGCGCAACGAATCGCGGCATGACACGGCGTTTACCGTATCCATCGAAGCGCGCGAAGGGGTGACCACCGGTATCTCCGCCTCCGACCGCTCGCGCACCGTCATGGCGGCGATCGACCCGGCCAGCGGGACGCATGATATCACGTCGCCTGGGCACATTTTTCCGCTAATGGCGCGCGAAGGCGGTGTTTTGGTGCGCGCCGGCCATACCGAAGCGGGCGTCGACATGGCGCGCCTGGCCGGGCTCAATCCCTCGGCGGTCATTTGCGAGATCATGAACGACGATGGCTCGATGGCGCGCATGGCGGATTTGGAAGCCTTTGCCCAGCTTCACGCCGTTAAAGTGGCGTCGATCGCCGATTTGATCTCCTATCGTTTGCGCAACGATGTATTCGTCAAGCGTATCGAAGAGACCGAGTTGAACAGCCGCTTCGGCGGCAATTTCAAAATGTATGTCTATGCCAATACGGTGGAATACGCTGAACATATTGCGTTGGTGAAAGGCGATATCACCGACGCAGAACCAGTCCTGGTCCGGGTTCATGATTTTAACCCGCTCGACGATTTGCTCGGCGACACCGCGAGCGGTCATGAGGGAAAGTTGCAGGCCGCCATGCGGATTGTCGGTGAGCGCGGGCGTGGCGTGGTCATTATCATCCGCGAACCGCGCCAGTCGCGTGTCTCTGAACTGGTGCGCGCGCGGGACGGCGGCAGCGACACGACCGGCCTGCGCGATTATGGCGTGAGCGCGCAAATTCTGCTCGATCTCGGCATTCGCGAAATGGTTCTGCTGCACAATACGGAGTGGACCATCGTCGGCCTCGGCGGCTACGGCCTGAAAGTCGTCGGCCAAATGCCGAT
>JAPYQV010000225.1 GCA_029937205.1 Alphaproteobacteria bacterium | reverse complement strand
CCATCGACCCAAGGAACGCGCTCAGACCTTTCAAGGATGCTCTTGTTCGCGCCGGACTTGCCACAAGACGGTTTCACGACCCCCGGCACACCTGCGCCTCCCTTCTTTTGGCGCAGGGCATCCATACTCGCGTCGTCATGGAACTCCTTGGCCACAGCACAATCGCAGTAACGATGGACACCTACAGCCACGTCATGCCGGAACTGCACACCGATGCCGCATCGAAAATGGACAGCGTGCTGCGAGATTGATCCGTGTTTGTTCGGCTGGTGGCTGTCAAATGGGCTGTCAACACCGACACGAACGAAGGTGTTCACCACATGTTCCGAAGATAAGTCATTGAATAAATTGGTCGGAGCGAGAGGATTTGAACCTCCGACCCCCACACCCCCAGTGTGGTGCGCTAACCAGCCTGCGCCACGCTCCGACCGAGCCCGGACCTGTCGTCTCGGGCGGAGGGAATATAGCCCCGCCCCCACCCTGAAACAACGCGCTATCGACGCCGCTCGTGGCTAATAGCTGGTGCCGCCAGGCCGCACCTCGCGGGCGTACTTCTTGAGGTCTTTTGGTAACTTCGGGCGATAACGCGGGTTGTATTTAAACGGCACTTTGTTGCGGCTCCAGTCGTTGAAAAGCATGCCGCCCTGGGTCCGGAAGAAACCAAGCGATCCGCTTTCTGATCCGTAAGGTCCATGATTTATTCCGGGTGGGCGCCAGAAATAGGCGCCGGGGCGCATGATGCCTCTGTCACCGGCGAGGTCGCCGCCAAGCTGGTA
Source organism: Alphaproteobacteria bacterium (assembly GCA_029937205.1). GTDB lineage: Bacteria > Pseudomonadota > Alphaproteobacteria > UBA828 > UBA828 > PTKB01. The sequence goes on along the minus strand of JAPYQV010000225.1, from coordinate 4,661 downwards.
CATCTCTTCGACAACAGTGTGGCTCTCGAGTTTTCCGCGCCAGCCGTCCGGATGAGTCTGTGCCATGGCCGCGTAAAGAAACGTCCAGTCGTCCGTATCGGGATCAACGCGAAGCGACTTCACACCGCTACCCGCGTTAATCTGCGGATCAAGTTCACCACCGTCTGCCATGCCGCCCCACGGCATATCGCGGGTATTCAGAAATTTGACGAGACCGCGTTTGTCGTAGAATCCGCGAGCGGCTTTTCCCGCTACCGCTTCCGGCGTCGCACTAAAGAATGTGAGGACGATTGCGCCGTTTCTGGAAGAGGCACGCTGGCGTTCGTATCCCGCCGGTAAATAGCCGTAACACTGTTTGCCGTAATCGATGCCGGCGATTCGAATCGATCCTTCGAGCACGAAAATTTCTTCGTCGGCGGTCAGGTACTCCTTGGAAGATCGCCGCCAGCCCTTTGGGTATTTGATCAGGACCGAGCTATCGCCGACCTGTCTGTCGATGCTGAGAATCTTTGAGCGAACATCGGGTCGCGCGCCGCCGTATAACCCGCGCTTCCACGGCAGCGCCTGGGACTGAATGAATTCGATTTGCGGGCGTGGCATAAGATAGTCCCCCTTTACCGGCCGGTAAAAACCGGCTCCCGTTTTTCCATGAAGGCGCGGCGGCCTTCGATATAATCTTCGCTGTCAAAACAAGCCTTGGAAAGTGCGCGGCATTTGTCGAGATCGCGGACGTCCGGATCTTTCATCGCCTCTTCAATGTTGCCCTTCATCGATTTGACTGTAAGCGGCGCGTTACCGGCGATGGTTTCAGCAAGCGCGACAACATCGGCTTTGAGATCGCCGTCAACGATGCGATTGACGAGACCGGCGTTGAGCGCCCAGTCAGCTTTGAAACGCGCTGCGGTAAAGACGATTTCTTTGGCGAACGATGACCCGACAACATTGACAAGGCGCCGAATACCATCGAAGCCGTAACCAAGGCCGAGCCGTGCCGCCGGAATACCAAACTGCGATTTCGGACTGCAAATGCGGAGGTCGCATCCGATTGCGACGGCGAGGCCGCCGCCAATGCAATAGCCGTCAACCATGGCGATGGTCGGCTTTTCCAAATTCTCCAGCGCCTTGAAAGTTTCTGCGGTGACGGCGTTGTAATGGTCGACCGCGTCCTTGCTCGCGCGCTCATCTTCAAATTTGGAGATATCAGCGCCCGAGACAAAGGCTTTGCCGCCAGCACCGGTAATCACCACCACCCGAATTGAATCATCCTTGGCAAAGTCGGTGAGGATTTCCTGCGCGCCCTCCCACATTTCCAAGGAGACCGCATTGTGGCGGGCCGGGTTATTAAAGGTCATCCAGCCAATCGGGCCGACTTTTTCCATGATCATCTTATCGGTAGGCATGTTCGATTCCATTTCGGGCAGAGGTGTTGGTGCAGGGTTGGGTATTGGGCTAAAGCGCGCCGACGTGTCTGAGCGCATCGACCTGATCCGGCGTGTAGCCGAATTGGGCGAGGACCTCGTCGTTGTGTTCGCCGCGTTCCGGCGACGGTGAATGTATTTCGCTCGGCGTGCGGCTAAGGCTCATGGCTTGGCGAACCACATCGAGTTCGCCGAGCAATGCGGAGTCCACCGGTCGCGACATTTCAAGATGTTGAGTTTGCGGATCGGCAAAGACTTCGTCGATCGAATAAATCGGCCCGCAGGGTACGCCGGCATCGTTGAGTAGAGTGATGACATCGTCGCTTGAGAACCGCTCAACCGCTTCGCCCAAGGCCCGCATGAGGTCGACCCGATTTTTGTGCCGTGCCGGACCGTCGGCAAATTCCGGCACATCGAGCAGTTCGGGCGCTTTCATCGCGTGACAGCAGCGTTCCCATAATTTTTGGCCGGCAGCGCCAATGTTGACGAAGCCGTCGGTGGTTTTGAAGACGCCGGTCGGCATGCCGGTCGGGTGATCGTTGCCGGCCTGTATTGGCACCACACCTTTTTGCAGCCAGCGCGCTGCCTGAAAATCGAGCATGAAGATTTGCGATTCTAACAAAGACGTGTGAACCCATTGGCCCTCGCCGGACTGAAAGCGCTCGATCACGGCAAGAAGAACGCTTTGCGCGAGCAAGATACCGGCACAGAGATCGGAAATCGGGATACCGACTCGCACCGGCCCTTGGCCGGGCAGCCCAGTGATCGACATCAAGCCGCCCATGCCCTGCGCGATTTGATCGACGCCGGGGCGGTCGCGGTAGGGGCCGGATTGGCCAAAGCCGGAAATGCTGCCGTAAATCAGGCGTGGGTTGATCGCGCTCAGCGTCTCATAGTTGATGCCGAGCCGGTCTTTTACACCGGGGCGGTAATTCTCAATCAAAATGTCGGCTTGTTCCGCCAGTTTCTTGAGCACCTCAACGCCTTCAGGCGACTTCAGGTTGATGGTGATGCTGCGTTTGTTGCGGTGCAGGTTCTGAAAGTCGGCATCGTGGCGCGCGTCGCCAACCGGATCGCCGGCATCAAGCCGTTCCGGCGATTCGATCTTGATGACATCAGCACCCCAGTCGCCCATTTGACGGGCAGCGGTAGGCCCGGCGCGGGCGCGGGTGAGATCGAGGACAGTAAGACCTGCCAGGGGACCCTTGCGTTCAACTGAAGTCATAGCGGCGGCGTTCCTTGTGAAATGTTAGCGGGCCCGTTTGCGAGATGGCACGTTGGATGGTCCCCGGTCGGAGCGCGTAAGTCCAGCCTGCCCCGACAAGTTTGACCCCACATGATAAATGTTTTTTTGGCCGTGGCATTACCTATTGCGCGCTTGCCAAAAGCGGGCGTGGTTGTTGTAATCTCGCCGCCTTGCGCAGCCGACCTCTCATTCGGCGAGTGCCGCGCATACATTATCCGGGGAAGATTGCGTTGGCCGCGCCAGGAAATTCAATTCGCGACCTGATCGAACAAGGCACGCTCCGTTTTACGGTCGGCTACAAGCTTCAGCGTGTCTGGGGCTTCATGGAAGCACTGATCTTCGCCATTGAGGGCGTCGGTGCTTCGCTGGTCGTGCTTGCTGTCTGGCAGGAACAGACGGTTCCGCTGGCGATAGGTGTCGCATTGCTGGCGATTGCCGTCGTCCTGCTGCTTGGCCATCTTGGCCAGCCATTGAAGGCATGGCGGGCGCTGGTCAACATTCGGCATTCGTGGGTGAGCCGCGGGACATTCCTGATTGGTGGCTCGGTCGCGCTCGGCATACTGCAGCTTATCTTGGGATGGGACGGCCTCGGCAGTTGGTCATGGGTCCTGAAAGTGGCGCTTGTTCTCGATGGCCTGATGATACTCGCCTATCCGGGCTTCGTCTTGTCGACCTCGCCGGCGATCCCATTCTGGAATTCAGGCCTGATGCCGGTGCTCTCGTTTGTCACCGGCGCGGCGAGCGGTTTGTCGGTTTGGTTTAGCGCATCCTTCGAGACCAGCGGCACGGACCTCACAATACTCGGCCAAGCATTGCTGGCGCTCTACGCATTGCTGGCGATTTGCATTTTTGCATACGTCTCTGTGCAATGGCGGGGCGCTTCGGCGGCGGGTCAGTCGGCGCGGCGCCTACTGCGGCAAGAGGCGGCACTTTTCGTTATTGGTGCTTGCGGCATTGGCCTTGCCGGTGCCGCACTTCTCGCGGTGCCCGTTGCAATGGGAACTGCGGCGATGCCGATTGCCTGGCTTAGCGCGAGCGCAATACTTCGTATTCTCGGCGACCTTAGTCTCCGTTATTCGTTTCTCCGGGTCGGTCTCTATGACCCAATTTTGTAGCCTGGAAGTGAAGAGTTCTTGATGGATCAAGTTGTCACCGAAAACAAAGTCGAAAAATCCGACGAGTGGGTCCCGACCGTTTGCATGGGTTGTTACAACTGCTGCGGCATCCGCGCCCACAAAGTGGATGGGCGGGTTGTCGATGTCGAAGGCGACATGCTGTCACCGAATTCGCGCGGCCATATTTGTGCCAAGGGCAAAGCGCGCTTTGTTGATGTCGATCACCCGAAGCGTCTTATGCACCCAGTGCGACGCACGAATCCGGAAAAAGGCATTGGCGTCGATCCGAAGTGGAAGGAAATTTCCTGGGACGAGGCGCTGACCGAAATTGCCGAGCGCCTCAAGAGCATTCGCGAATCCGACCCGCGCAAACTGGTGATCGCGCATTTTGATTTACCCGCCTACGGCATCAGCAACGCGTTTTGTCGCGCATTTGGCACGACGAATTATCACTGGAACCGGGCCGACTATTGCGGCGCCGCGCCGCATCTCGCGAATCTACTGCTGAACGGCGCGTTCAACGGCGAAATGGATTTCGAGAAGTGCCGCTACATGGTTTTGTGGGGGACGCAGCTTGGCCATGTCGCCGAAACGATTCCGCTACACGCCGCCAACCAGATGGCCAACGCCCGGAAAAATGGCGCACGCCTGGTGGTGATTGATCCGTTCTGTTCCAACGCCGCCTCGATGGCCGATGAATGGGTGCCGATCAAACCCGGTACCGACGGTGCGTTAGCGCTTGGCATGTTGAATGTGATGCTGAACGAGCTCGACAAGTTCGACGAGCCGTTCATTCGCGACAAGACCAATGGTCCCTACCTGATCGGTGAAGACGGGCATTATATGCGGGACACCGAGACCAACAAGCCGTTGGTGTGGGAC
>JAPYQV010000224.1:2622-5441 GCA_029937205.1 Alphaproteobacteria bacterium | reverse complement strand
ACGGTAAGGTCTATACCTGCTGTCCCTTTTTCGGCGATGATCGTTATTGTCTTGGCGACCTGAACGAAGAGAGTTTTTCAGATATGTGGTATGGCGAGAAAGCCCGCGAGGTGCGCAAACGGGTGGAAGAAAAACAGGATGTAAGCAAATGCATGACCCATTGCCGCCACCATCAAATCAATATGCACCTCTGGCAATTGCGTAACCCGCCCGATCACGTCTCCTTCATTTAAGCCGCCTTACCGCGAGCCCCCGGCGTGCAAATTCATTGCCCGACATGTGGCCCCGACGCGGATCGTGCCGCCTATGGCCGGCGCTCGGGATACGATCTGTCGCGTTGTAACTCTTGTGGCTTGGTCTTTCTCGAATCCATCGAGAAGCCGATAGCCGAAGAATTCTTTCGCGATGCGGCGGGCGGTTCGGATGCTTCCGAGGCTCCTGACGCGATAGAATATTGGAGCTTTCCGGCACTCTATGACCGCTACCAAACCGTCTTCGAAGGATTCTTCAGCGAGCGCTGGAACCGTCTTCGTGCCGCCCACCAGGACATTCGATCGCTGCTCGACATCGGCTGCGGCTATGGTTTTTTCCTGCGCCATGTTCAAGCTGATGTGGCTGCTGCCGAAGGCATCGAAATTGACGGCACGGCAGCCGCGTATGCGCGCCAACGTTTCGGTCTTGCGATTTCTATAAAGCCGATCGAGCGCTACACCACGCCAGAGCCTCTCGATTGCCTGGTCATGTGCGACGTTCTGGAACATCTGAGGGAGCCGGATGTGGTGTTGCGCAGGTGCCGCGACATGTTGGCACCGGGCGGCATTCTATTCCTGTAAGTGCCAAACCATGTTGGATTCCGTTTGCCGCGCGGGCATAGCTGGGGGTTGCCCCACCACATTTGGCAGTTCAATCCGAAAAGCCTGCGCCGGCTGGTCGAATCCTGCGGTCTGTTGCCGGAAGATTGTTATACCGGCGTGCTCGGCGTCATTGGCGCATACGAACGCGGTGGACCGACGCTGCGGGAGCGGCTGGTATGGTTCGTGGCGCGTAAGTTGGGCCTCGGCAACCGGCTGATGTTGATCGCGCGCAAACCGGTGAGCGCCATCGCAAACGGCTGAACCGGCTCTATTCCGCCCCTGGCCGAAAGACCAACGCCTCTTGTTGCGCTACCGGGTCGGTGATAGGGGTAAATCACTTCTGATGTGAATTTTTCGCGCCCCAGGCGCGCCGGGGAGAGCCTTGAAACTGCTCGTCGAAATTCTGATTCTGCCGCCGTTTAACTTGCTCCTCTTGGCGGCGGTCGGGCTTATCCTCTTACGCTGGCGCAAGCGGACCGGCGTTATTGCCATTTCCGTGGCCGTGTTTGTCCTCTACGTCTTCAGCGCACCGGTCACCAGTGCGCTTCTCTCCCATTCGGTGCGCAGCAATGATTATCATCCTGTATTGCCTGGCGATGCATCGTTGGCCGAGGCCATCGTCATTCTCGGTGCTGGACAGTATGTCAATGCGCCGGAGTATTACGGCGACACCATCCGTGGTACCGCGTTGGAGCGGGTGCGCTACGGCGCTTTTCTGCACAATCAAACCGGCCTGCCGATCCTTGTCACCGGCGGTGATCCAAATCATAGCGGCAGCACCGAGGCTGAGGTGATGCGCGCGGTTCTGGAAACCGAGTTCGGCGTTGCCGTGCTGTGGTCGGAGGATGCCTCCGACAACACCCGCGAGAGTGCCAGGAATAGTTGGGCCATTCTTCAACGAGGTGCGCTTGAAGCGATCTATCTTGTCACCCATTCGGACCACATGCCGCGTGCGGTCAGTGCGTTTGCCGCAGTCGGCTTTCAGGTAACGCCGGCGCCGACAATTTTCCCGCGCCCGCCGAGCATTGGTTGGCTGGATTTCATACCGCGCGCCGGCGCCATGTCGGGAAGTGCCAATGCGATCAAGGAGTGGATTGGTCGCGGCTGGTACGCCATACGGAACTAGCGCGGTATTTGGCTTCAGCACTATTGCGGCTGTTTGATGCGGCCCTCCAGGCGGCGCGCGATGGGCGCATGTTCGCCGAGATAGGCGATTGCCGCATCGGCCAGCACCGGGCCGAAATCGTAAGCGTCGATTGCGTGATCGCGCAGCACGTCGTAGCCGTCGCCGCCGCGGCGCAGGAAATTATTGCTCACCACGCGGTAAATGCGCGCCTCATCTAGCGGCGCATATGTGCCGTCCGCACCGCGCACCATCACGCGCCCAAGTCGCTCGCCGGCTGGGCGCATGGCATCCCAGCTGTAGTTAATGCCGGCGACTTGCGGAAAGGCGCCACTGCCGTTCCGCGTCAGGCCATGCTCCAGCGCCGTTAACAAATCACGGCCATGGAGGCCGAATGTGGCCAGTGTGTTGCCGAACGGCAAAACCTGCAGCACGTCGCCGCGTGTCACCGCTCCGGCGGGCAGGCCGGCGCGGATACCGCCGCCATTGGCAATGGCGATCTCGCTGCCTTCCCCGGCGGTGCGCCACAGCATGATGTCGGCGATCAAATTGCCGAGCGCGCATTCGCCGGTGCGGCAGGTTGCGTTGCCGAGCGCGGTTTTCGAATGACCGACAATTTCATTCCTGATTTCGTGCAGGGGTTCGTTCAACTCCGCCACCAGGGCAGAGACATCCGCCGCCGCGGGAATACCATTGTCCATGCGGATCGGCGCGCCTTGCCAGCTACGCACGTGCCCGGAATCATCGAACGAAACATTGAATCGGCCAAGATAGCGGCCCCACTGATAGGCTTGCACGATCAACACAGTTTGACCGTTCGGCGAATTCACCAGCGTCGGGTA
>JAPYQV010000224.1:0-2522 GCA_029937205.1 Alphaproteobacteria bacterium | reverse complement strand
AGGCTTGCACGATCAACACAGTTTGACCGTTCGGCGAATTCACCAGCGTCGGGTAGGGGCCGGCGGCGGCGGGGTCGTCGCTCGACAGAAACGTATGGGAATGGCCGCCGACGATAATATCGATGCCGTCGATGGTGCGCGCCATCTCCATATCGCGCTCGTAGCCGACATGGCCGAGCGCGATGATCTTGTCGATTCCCATTTTCTCCATTGATGCCACAGCATCCTTCAGCGCCCGTGCTACCTTGGAGAATCGAATATCTGGGCCGGGACTGGAGATGTTCGGCGTCTCTTCGGTGGTCAGGCCGATGACTCCAACCCGCTCACCGCCGCGCTCAAACACCGCCCAAGGCGCCACGAGTCCGGCGAGATGGCTATCGCCGGAAATGTCCATGTTTGACGACAGCAGTGGAAAATTAATTCGCTTGGCAAAGCGCGCCAGCACAGCCGGGCCATCGTCGAATTCATGATTGCCCACCGCCATGGCGTCATAGCCCAGGCGATTCATAACCTGGGCTGCGGCCTGGCCCTTATAGTGTGTGTAGAACAAGGTGCCTTGAAACTGATCACCGGCATCGAGCAGCAGCACATTGCCGTCCGCAGCGCGGACCGCCGATATGGCCCCGGCCAGCCGCGCGGCGCCGCCCCGGCATTTATTTTCGGCTATATGTTCCGCCGTGCAAATCGAGCCAAATGGTGGCGTGGCAGCGAGGCGTCCATGCACATCATTGGTGTGCAAAATGGTAAGGTCGAGGCTGCCGGCGAGCGCCGATGTGCCCGCCGTGAGAAGAAAAGCTGCAACGGCAATTCCCCAAGCTCGCGGCATTCTCCCTCCACCTTTAGTCGAGATAGCGCACCTTATCCGAGGCAAATAAAATGTGCCAAGAATCGGGAATTTCCAGGCCGGCCGCCACTTTGGCCTCCATTTCCGCCTCAGCGGCGCGCACTTCCGCCAGCTTGTCGATGACCATATCCAGCTTGCCTTGTGGCACGATCACCACACCGTCGCTGTCGGCAACGGCGATATCACCGGGATGCACGATGCTGCCACCGATGGAGACCGGCAGGCCGACACTACCCGGGCCGATGCCGAGGGGCGAATCGGGATTAATGCCGGTGCAAAACACTGGTAAGCCGACCGCGAAGACACCGGCGACATCGCGCACCGGGCCGTCCGTCACCAAGCCGGCGAGGCCCCGGTTGCGCGCCATGCCGAGCATCAAATCACCCATCACGGCGGTGCCAGTATAGCCTTCGTTGGCGGCCAGGATCACATCGCCGGGCTTGGCTTCCGCCAACGCCGCCATGACACCGAGATGATCTGACGGTGCGCATTGGCAGGTGATCACCGGTCCCACCAGGGCGCGCATGGATTCGGGGCAGCCGACCAATGGCTTGATCATTGGATCCAGGGAGGCGCGTCCACCCAGGCAATCGGCGACGTTGCCGGTAAGCGCGCCCACGAGCTTCGCCACCTTATCCGGGTCGGGGCGTTCGAAATTGCGCTGGATGGTCAGGATCGGCGGTACTTCGAGCATCTATTTATTCTCCAAATTATGTTTCAGCAGCCAAGTCCTCGGCCAGGGTTAGCAGTTCCATATCAGAGCCGCGCCGCCCAACCAAGGACAGGCCAAGCGGGCAATCCTCCAGGCGGGCAAGCGGCAGCGAGATTTGCGGCAATCCGGCTAGGCCGGCGGTGCACAGTAGCGCCATCGCACCGGCGCGAAAATAATTCAGCTCTTGGCCCGAGGCGCCGCGCTTGGGCGCAATGCCGGGCGAGGTCGGCAAGCACAGCACCGAACCGTCCGATAATAAATTGTGTACCCGCTCGGAAAATAGTTCGCGGTGTTTTTTGGCTTCCAACACATCCTCTGCGCTGACCGTCGCCGCCCATTCGAAGCGCTCGCGGACACCGGGGCCGAAACTCGGCCGAGTGCGTTCGATCCACTCCCGATGGTTGGCCCAAATCTCTGCACCCTGGAGGGTGCGAAAAATGTTGAAGCATTTGTCCAGGCCGTCGCCGGCAATCACTGCGCTTTGCTCGGCGTCGACAAATCCGCGCACGCGTCGCAAGGCACCCTCCAACGCTGCCGCTACTTTACTGCCTGCCGCCGCGAAAGCGTCTTCGGCCATGAGCAATTGTTTGGGGCGCATGGCACGCGGCGTTTCCTCGAGCAATACCTCGCCGACACGGGCCAGCAAATCGGGTGTGCGCGCGAACCAGCCAAACGTATCGAAGCTCGATGCCAGCGGCATGCAGCCCGCTAGCGTTATGCGGCCATGGCTCGGGCGAAATCCGTAGAGGCCGCAAAACGAGGCGGGCAGGCGCACGGAGCCACCGCAATCCGTGCCGATGGCGAAATCCACCAGTTCTCCCGCCACCGCCGCCGCCGAGCCGCTCGATGAACCACCGGGAATGCGGCCCGATGCGTTGACGTTCACGGGCGTGCCGTAATAGGCATTCTCGCCCATCAGGCTGTAAGTCAATTCGTCGGTTTGTGTTTTGCCGGCGAGGTCGGCGC
>JAPYQV010000223.1 GCA_029937205.1 Alphaproteobacteria bacterium | reverse complement strand
TGGCTGCCGCTGGGTTTATGAATAACTTCAAAACCGAACCGGTCCTGGTTATCGGCGATGATCATCCGCGCCGCATCGACAATGTCCGGTCCAGCCACATCGAAACCGATATGGTTGTGCATTTTATGATCTCGAATCGTGGTCTCGGTCTCGATGATGTCCATGACGGCGACGCTGTTGAGGCGGGCGAGCATTCGTTTGGGGCCGAGCTGGACAATCTCCAGGCCGAACATGGTCTCATAAAATTCCCGGGACTTCGCCAAATTGATGACTTCCACGGTCACGTGCGACAAGAGGCAAGGCTTCATTATGGACGTCCGCTGCTCCCCGGGTGCCTGGCCTTGAAACATACGCAAGGCATGGCCGGTTTCACAGGTCCCATGGAAACGTCCTGAATATCCGCCGGGCGGATTCTCTAGGATCTCCCAAAAATTGCCGTCCTGGTCGGTCAGCATGAACGCGGCCCCGCCGTCGCCCTCGGTGAAGTTGCCCACGTGCAGAATGCCGAATTCATCCTGGTATTCGAGGGCCAGCTCGCGCGCTTCGCGGACCTCATCGGCGTTCGCTAAATCGAGCCCGAAATGCGCGTTTTCAAGCCAGGGACGCGCGTTCTTCGCCAATCCCTTCTGGCCAAGGGTGACGCCGACGATGACGGTGTTGCTGCCAAGCCGAGCAACCAGCGTGCGCTTGCTGGTCCTGATAACCTCAAACCCCAGAAAATCTCGGTAAAACCGCACCGACGCATCCAAGTCCTTGAGGGTGGCGTGGCCGTGGGAAAAAAAGGGTAAGTCCAACAAAGGTTGCAAGAGAAAGCGCCTCGTCCGGGTAAAACACGGCCATTTGATTGGCCAATTTTCGTATACGATATCTATTGTAATGTATGACAAATTAATTATTACTGTCCAACGTAAATACGGACAGTCTTGGACGGTTGAGAAATGGAAACCCGAGCAAATACCATTCGGGACGCCTTGGAACAGGAAATCATTTCCGGCGTTCGTTTTCCCGGTGAGCGCCTGGATGAGCCGCAACTGACCCGCCAGTTCAAGGTGTCGAGAACGCCGGTTCGCGAAGCGCTGGTCGAGCTTGCCACATCGGGTTTGGTGGAGATGCGGCCGCACCGAAGCGCCGTAGTCGCCGAAATCGGCGCCGGACAGGTTATCCAGATGTACGAAGTGCTGGCCGAGTTGGAAGGTCTCAGCGCGCGCTTGGCGGTGCGGCGCATGACCCGGGATGAGCGTTCGGCTTTGGCGGCCCAGCATGCCAGGATCGGACGTTTGATCGAGGCGGATGGAACCGATGAATTTCCAGCCCTGAACATGACGTTTCACGACATGATTCACGTCGGCGCTCATAACGATATTCTGCGCGCCGAGATCGACGGGCTCAACAAGCGCCTGGCCCCGTACCGGCGCATCTACCGGGAAGAGCCCCTCGATCTTCGTATTCCATACGAAGAGCATGACGGCGTCGTGGCGGCGGTGCTTGATCGCGACGAGAAATCGGCGGAGCAGATATTTCGCGATCACACGGCGCTGCGCGCCGATCATGTTGCCGACTTCATTGCCGCCTATAATCGCCGCTTCGAGCGGCGCAGCGCCTGAAGTAATTCGAGGAGATCTCCCATGTCTGATGCTGTTGAAATAAACTGGGCCAAGGTAAAAAATATCTTCGAAGGCGCCACCCGGCGCATGCAGGAAAACCCGGACCGGCCGGCCATCGGCGCGCCGAAGGCAACCGTGCGGGTCATCCGCGAACGCCTGTTCGAGGCAACGGCGGAGGGCCACACTTTTCAGATCGACGAGCCGGTTGCGCGCGGCGGCAGCGGCCTTGCGCCATCGCCGATGGCATATTTTTCCGCCAGCGCCGCCGCTTGCCTGGCCAGCCATATCACCCAGAGCGCTGCCTTTATGGATGTGCCGTTCACCGCCTTGGAGGTTGAGGCGACGGTTCTCTGGGACAATCGACGCAAATTCAATATCGCCAATCTGGAGCAGGCAGCCCTGGGCTTGATATTTCATATCGATCTTCGTTCGGATGCGCCCAAGGATAAATTGATCGAAATGCTGAAACATGCCGAAGACGGCTGTTACGCCTCTGACGTGGTGCGCAACAAAACGCCGCTCCGCGCCCATTTGATCGTCAATGGCGAAGAGGCCTATGTTCATAAAAGCGGCGCTGAAATCCCGGATCTTCCCGCCGGCCCCGCTTTCGGCGATAATCCCACCGGTATGAGCGCCGCGGATATTGCAGCCAAAAAGGGCCACGGCCCGGGAGCAAAAGACAGTGCCTGATCATGAATTCGGCGAAGGGCTGGCGGTCAAGGAAAACGCCATGCCGGCAATCTCCCAAATCCGCAAGCAATTGGCCGATACGGTGATTGCCATTGTCGATCATCCCCCCGATTCCTGCTGCAAGATCGGCTTTCACGCGTTGCCGGTTCCCCGTTCAGAATTGCCCGGCGAGGGGTTCAACAAAATCGGCATGATCGGCGAGACAGAGGTGACGGCACAAATCGGCCTGTTGCCGCCGGGTGAAACCAAGGTGGTGCTTGGTTTCGATAAAGAGACGGGCACCCTCGTTGCCTATGTGAACCCATGACCAGGGCAGGGGTAGCAATAACGGCGGCAATATCGGCGGCGATCGGGATTGCATCGATCCCCGGCACGGCACGAAGCCAGGGAAACGATCCGGAACTGCCGCCGTTGGCCAAGATGCGCGATGCTAACGATAACAACCGCATCGAACGCAGCGAAGCCGCCGGACCCCTGGCGCCGAGCTTCGATGAGATCGATTGCGACAGATCGGGCAATTTGGACGGCAAGGAAATCCTTGGATTTTTTCAAGGCGAGGAATGCAAGACGCCGGTAAAGTCCGCCGATAGCGGCAAGCCGAATGCGCGGCCTGCGCAAACCCGCGCCGCCAACGAATTGTTGTTTAATCTCTATTTGCCGCGCACCACTGCGATGTTCACCAACGTTGTCGGGCCTTGGGCCACGGCGATTGCCAGCTCCACCGAGGGCCGTATCGAGATTAAGTTCACCGCTTCGAGCTTGGCGCCGGTCAACCGTCAGCTCCGCATGGTCGCCAAAGGCGTCGCCGACGCAGGCATGGGCGTTCACCATTTTACGCGGCGCCGCACCGTTACGGCGCGGGTATCCGAATTGCCGTTTGCCGCCCGCACATCCCGCGCCGCATCGATCGCGGCCTGGCGGACCGTGCAAGAATTCGGCAAAGCGTCGGAGTACAAGGGCGTAAAACTTGTCGGTGTTGTGAGCCCGCCGCCGACACTGATCTTCAATTCCAAGAAACCGATTAAATCGGTAAAGGATTTTCGGTCCTTGAAAATCCTCGCCGCCGGGTCCCTGGTGCAACCGGCCAAGCTGCTGGGCGCGCCGGTAGTTACCATCCCGCTACCCTTTGCCTATGAGCAATTTTCAAGGGGCGTCGTCGATGGGACATTCAGCAATTATGGCGGCATCCTGGGATTCCGGTTGGCTAAATTCATTAAATTTGCGACACCGGTTCCCGGCGGCGTCGGCAATACCTCGATATTTCTGGTGATCAACCAGAAGAAATTCGACAGCCTCGGCAAACCGGACCGGGATGCCATCATGGCTGTCTCGGGCGAGGAATTCGGAACCTACGCGGCTGGCTGGGACGCCAACGAAAAAAATGCGGTGCGCCAAGCCCGCGAAGCCGGTATTCAGACAATCAAGCTACCGCCGGCGACCTTGGCGGAGTTGAAAATACGTTGGTCGGTCATCGAGCCGCAATGGATCGCCGATGCCAGTAAGCTTGGAATTGACGGCAAGGCGGCGGTGGCATTTTACCGGGGCGCCTTGGCCAAGCTGCATGAAGGGCGTTAAGTCCGGTGACTGAAATTGACGCTAGGCAGCGAATTCCTGGGGGGCGCGGCCGAATATTTCCGTGGGCCGGTACTCTTCTGGGTGCGCTTGCGAACCTTCTTTTGAGCGCCATGGTGGTCATCACCTGCATCGATGTGACCGGGCGTTATTTTTTCTCGGCCCCCCTTATCGGCGCCCACGAAATGATCACCCTGGCCATGGGCATCATGATCTTTCTCGGCATGCCCCTGGTCACCAGCGCGCGCGAACATCTGACTGTCGATATCATGGGCGGGTTTCTGGGCCCAAGTGGAAGGCGGGCTCAACAAATCATCGCTAACACCGTCGCGGGGCTGACCTTCATCCTGTTCGCCTATTTGTTATGGTTCCATGGCATTGGGTTGGCCGAAGACCTGATGATCACCCAGGATTTCGAGATCGAACAGGCACCATTCGCGTTCCTGATGGCGGCCATGTGCTTCCTCACCATATTCGTATTCCTCGATCATGTGGGCCGCGATCTGACTGGCAAGGGCCCGGACTATTCCAGGCCGGCCGGCGGGCGCGGCAATTCCTAAATTCTGACTTGTATCGGAGCGCGGCGAATATCATGGAAGCTGGTCTGATTGGATTCGCAGCCCTTCTCGGCATGGCCTTCGCCGGTATTCACCTCGGCGTCGCCATGTTCCTTACCGGTTTTTTTGGCTTTGCATTCCTCCGCGGCATGGAGGCTTCGGCGTCCCTCGCCGGAACGCTTATCTTCGATGCGTCCATGTCCTACGGTTTTACGCTTCTGCCTTTGTTTCTTCTGATGGGCAACCTGGTGTTTCGCTCGGGGTTGTCGGGGGATCTCTACGATGCCGCCAATGCCTGGATGGGGCACCGCCCGGGCGGGCTCGCCAAAGCCACCGTTGCGGCATGCGGCGGGTTCGCGGCGGTGTGCGGCTCCTCCATCGTCACCACCGCCACCATGGCCAAGGTCGCCATGCCGTCGATGCGCAAATACCACTACGACGACGGCCTGGCGACCGGCGCCATCGCGGCCGGCGGCACCTTGGGCATCCTCATTCCGCCGAGCGTATTGTTGGTGTTTTACGGCATCCTGACCAACACCGATATCGGCAAGCTGTTCATCGCCGGCATCCTGCCCGGACTAATTTCGATCGCGTCCTACTTTGTGGTCATTGATGTGATGACTCGGCTAAAGCCGGAGCTGGGCCCGCGCGGCGAGCGGATGCCATTAGGCATGCGCTTTCGCTCGCTTACCAAAGTGTGGGGGGTGGTGGCGCTATTCCTGTTTGTGCTCGGCGGTATCTATGTGGGCTTCGTGACGCCGGTCGAGGCCGGCGGCGTTGGCGCGGCCGGCGCGCTTCTGTTTGCCGTCGGCCGTCGGGTAATGAGTTTCGCTGCTTTCCGTGATGCATTGGCGGAAACCATCCGCACTTCGGCCATGCTATTTTTTGTGATATTCGGTGCCCAGATTTTTTCCGCCTTTATCAACGCCGCCGACCTGCCCGGCCAGATTCTGACCACTATTGAGGGACTCGAATTATCGGCGGCCGGTGTGTTGACGATAATTCTTTTGTTTTATATCGGCTTTGGTTGCATCTTCAGCGCCTTTGCCCTGGTG
>JAPYQV010000222.1 GCA_029937205.1 Alphaproteobacteria bacterium | reverse complement strand
TTGTAAAGCCGATTTTCATGGACCCGTGCGACCTGAACGATACGTTTCGCGTCGCCCGTCGTTCCGGACGTGAAGTAGGTAAATATCGGCGTGTCAGGTGAAATCGTTGGCCGTTGACCGTCTTTCTCCGGTTCATCAGCAAAAACACCTTGAAACCATTGCTTCGAGACTAATTGAACCCGCTTGGCGGCAGGCGGGGTACGACCTTCGGCGCAAATGACCAAATCGGCAGCGGCAATCATATCTTCATGTTCACCGGCCTCATGCTTGGTATAGGAATAGGTTACGATGCCGAATGTTTCGAAAGCCAATAACAACAGCCAATGCGGATAGAGCGTTGTCCACTCGATGGCGGCCGTATCGCCAACCTCCAGTTCAAAATTTTGAAGCGCGTATATGAGCCGGCCCAAATGCTGATGGAATTCGGCGTAAGTGAAATAATTTTTGTTGTCGATGACGGCAAAATCCGATGGGTTTATCGCCGCATGGTAGGCAACATAGTCCGCCGTGAACGTAAAATCATGACCCTCCCGCGATGGAGATCGCGCCTTCGAATTAGCCATGTTTCTAGCCATTCCGTCCGGATATTCCTTGGCGGGGTCAGTACTCAACAGACTGTAGCAGGCCGCAAATATTCTTGAAACAGCCACCTGGCGGCAACGGAAATTGACGCCGTTCGGCACGCGGGAAATCCAGATATCAGTATTTCGAACATGTCCCGCTGAATTATTTCAATATGTCACTTCATGGCAATCTCCCAGCCCGTTTCCAGAACAGGGCATCACGCGTGATGCCCTGTGTCGGACTGCGCTCGGTATGTTGGGATTTGGGATTTCCGAGAATGGCTACGACCTACGAGTCTTACGGCGGCCGAAAGTCGTCCGCTGCCGAAGCAACGCGGAACCACTTGGCGGAAAGTGGTTTTCGACCCATCCAACAATGGTGTCGCCACCTTCGAACCGGCGTCAACGAAACCTTCGGAAAACCGACCAATTAGGGCTCGGTTGCGCAGTGCATCCGAACGTATACTCTTCGAGTTGTCTCCGGCTTCTCACCGCTGCCTGCCTGTTTTGATGACACGTAGGTTCGAATCAATCCGACCGTCCTGATTATGGCGTCATGGTCATCATCGAGTGCATCCAGAGAATGGAAAAAGCCACGCTTCTTTTCTACAACACCCACTTGTTTCTCGATCTCGATGGGGCCGCCCGGCGGATCGTTGACGATGAGGCGCGCACGCGAGCCATCGTTCAGACCATCACCGAGAGACGACCGGCGGTGGCGGGACTTTGCGAAGTATGGGCGGACGCGCGAGCCGAACGTGTGCTCGAGGGATTGCGTGAGCACTACCCGTCCCACTTCCGACCCACGACGCGGCGCGGGTTCCGCATGTCGTCGGGTCTGCTGCTGGTGAGCCGGTGGCCGATCGCGCACGCAGACTTCACCCCGTACTATGAGGCGGACGATGCGGTGCATCGCGCTGACATGGGATTCATCACCGCCGAGATCGCCAGACCCGACGAGGGCGCGCTCGCGTGCCGGCTGGTGGTGACTCACAACCAGGCGACCTTCGACAACGATGTCGCGCGCTATGCCGTGATTCGCGAGCGCAACATGACGAAGATTCTCGAGCGAATCGAGTCGACGCCCAACGACGGCGTACCCTGGATCATCACCGGTGATCTGAACGTAATCGCCGAGGCCGAGGGTCGGCCGACCGAGGAGTATCGCCGTCAGCATGAGCGTCTCGGCGTGCACGGGCTGCTCGATATGTACCGCGCCCTGCACCCGGATCCGGAAGATAACGTCGCGCATCGGGGGCTGACCTACGACGGCGCGACAAACCCGCTCATTGAGGCTTTCGATGGCGCCGAGATGGCTCGATCGAGAGAGCGTCTCGACTACTTCTACGTGTCGGAGTCTTTGCGCGAGGGGTGGGAGCAGTGCACCATCGAAGATCAGGCCTACACCTATGCCCGGCCCGCCGGCGGCCGCTGGCCGGCATCCGATCACTATCCGCTGGAGGCAACACTCAGGTTGTGAGCGCGCATGCATTGGCCGCTCAAGTAACGCGGTGGGCCCGACCTCAGCAGGGTCAGCGGTTAGCGTAAGGACATCATCAATGCCGCGCGTCGAGATGGCTACAGGCACCTTCAACAACATCACGAAACAGGTGGATGTCCACCGTCTGTCGGGAACGACGCAGGGCGCCTAAAATCTAATCTTGCCTGAACTGGTGTCCGCGCGCGCGGCGGATTCCCAAGCTATTCAAGATAACGGAGCTGGCGAGCACAAATCGAAGCGTGTTGGACGATGATAGAACTCGAACTTGTCTATCCATCCCGACTTCCGCTTGTGGTTGAGGTTGTTGAAGGGACGTTCCGGCCACGCCTGATTTATGTCTGGAGTCGGGTGGAAAGCAGGCCTTCGAAACGGGATGAGGATTCCCCACCCCGGCCAAGGCCTTCTTCACGCACCTCAGTTGTTGCTCTCGATCTGTGAATCCAGAGGCCTCTTATTCAAATGAAATAAAAATGACAATCGATATCTTCTACCGGGTGTTTATGCCGGCTTTCTTTTTTTCTTTTTTCTGTTTCCGTTTTTCCTTCGGAGTAAGTTTGGCCGTTTTCTGTTGTTCCTTCTTGCCTTTATCTTTCTTTCCCTTATCAGCCATATTTGTTTCTCCTTGTTTAAATCGGGTTTCCCCAAACGACTCCTGCCATTCGCCGACAATCGTAGCACAATAGGCGCCATTGCCAGGCCGGTGAAATCGCCACGGGCGGGAGGCACCAACAAGGGCGCGTCTGGTGACGTCTATGATTACGCGACCTTGCGGACGAACGGCAGGAGCAGCAATCCGCAGGCGATGGTCGCGGCCATGATCAGCCACACATCGTTATAGGTCATCACGAGGGCTTCGCGCTCGACAAGCTGAAGCAGCATCCGCAGGCTTGCGAGGGCCTCACCATCGCCCTCGCCAAAGCCCTCACCGGCCGCCGCCATGGTTTCGCTCACCGGCATCCGCGCCGTCGTGATCGATTCCGCGAGGCGGCTGCGGTGCAAATCGTAGCGCCCGCCGATGATGGTATTTATCACCGCCAGACCAATCGCCCCACCGAGGTTGCGCATCAAATTGAAAAGTCCGCTGGCGTTCTGAATTTCCTGTAGCGGTAACGTGCCGAGCGTGATCGCGGTCATCGGCAGGAAGGTGATCACGATCGCAATGCCGTGCAGCATTTGCGGTAAGAAGAGCTGTGCGAAGCCGACTTCTGCCGTGACGGTTGAATACAGCCAGAAAGCCGCGGCATACAGCGCAAGGCCCAACGCGATCATCAGGCGCGGCTCCATGCGCTTTTCCAATTGTCCGGCGACCGGCCCCGAGATGAACTGAAAGGCACCGATCACGATCATGGCGATGCCTATTTGCAGGCTGTTGTAACCGCGCACCGTCGACAGGATCACCGGCAGCAAGTAGATCGAACCGTAAATTGCGATGCCGAAGGCGAAACTCATGAGACAGCCGATGAGGAAATTGCGGTTGCCAAAGGCGCGGATATCAACCACCGGGTGCGCCGCGCTGAGCTCGCGCCAAACCAGGAGGATGCCGGAGACGATCGAAATTATGGCGACCAAGGCGATGGTGGGTGAGTTGAACCAGTCCTCGCGCGGGCCTTCTTCGAGGACATAAACCAATGGCCCGAGAAACAGCGCGATCAGGATCACGCCAAGGACATCGATTTGTTTCAGGATCGCCAAATTCGGACGGTCGATATCGATTGTCTTCCAACCGACGATGGCGATCAAGGCGCCCGGTATCAGATTGATGTAGAACAGCCATTGCCACGAGAAGAGCTGCGTCAGCCAACCGCCGAACGTCGGACCGATAGTCGGCGCGACGTTTGCGACAAGAGCGAGGATGACGATCATTGCCGCCCGCCGCTCGGGCGGGAAGATGATATAAATGATTGAGAAAGCCAGCGGAATGAGAGTACCGCCGGAGAGGCCTTGCAGGACGCGGAACACGATCATGCTCTCGATGTTCCAGGCCAGAGCACAGAGCAGGCTGGTTGCTGTGAATAAGGTGATCGAGAGAGTGAACAGCGTCCGCATCGAGAGGGCGCGTGCCAGCCACGCGGTTAGTGGAATGATGATGACCTCGGCGGTCAGGTAGGACGCCTGGATCCAGGCGGTCTCCTCAATGGTTGCCGACAGACCGGCGCTGATTTCGCCGAGCGAACTGGCGACGATTTGGATATCGAGAACCGCCATGAACAGGCCAATCATCATGGCATAGAAGCCGATCCAATCGCGCCGGCTGAGTGGGCGAAACCCGCCGGGCGCCAGCGCGGCGTCGCTCATTCAGGGTCGCCGGCTTGGGCGCCGCTGCCGGGCGGCGCGCCGGTGATAACCGTCGCGACAACCGACATGCCGGGACGGAGCTGTCCGGCGAGGGCGTTGCCCCGCTCAAGCACGATCTTGACCGGAATGCGTTGAACGATCTTGTTGAAATTGCCCGAGGCGTTTTCCGGCGGCAACAGGCTGAACTCGGCGCCGCTCGCCGGCGAAAAGCTCTCGACCCGACCCTGCAAAACGTGGCCGGGGAAGGTATCGATCTCAATTTCGACAGGCTGACCGAGCACGATATGGGTGAGCTGAGTCTCCTTGAAGTTCGCCACCACCCACACGTCCTCGAGCGGCACGAGGGCCATCAGTTGCGTACCCGGCCTGACGAATTGTCCGTCCCGAACGCTGCGATTTCCGACCACGCCGGTAACCGGCGCATAAACCTCGGTATATCCGAGGGCGATTTCAGCCATGCTGAGGGCGACCTCGCGCTCCCGGACCGTCGCTTCGAGCTGGTGCTGCCGGGCGTCGATGATCGGGTGTTCATTCTCTGCCGCGGCCAGGCCGGCGGCAGCGATGCGCACGGCAGCGCGGGCCTTTTTGGCGTCCGCCACCGTGTCGTCGTAACGGCCGCGCGTGGTGATGCCGCGCTCGATCAGGTTTTCAGAGCGCGCCAGCGCCTGCTCGGCGCGCGTCAACTCCGCCTCGGCGAGGCTT
Source organism: Alphaproteobacteria bacterium (assembly GCA_029937205.1). Lineage (GTDB taxonomy): Bacteria > Pseudomonadota > Alphaproteobacteria > UBA828 > UBA828 > PTKB01. The sequence goes on along the minus strand of JAPYQV010000222.1, from coordinate 422 downwards.
TGTTGCGCTTCGGCCTGGGCAATAATTGAGGCTTGTAGGGCGCGCCGGCTGGGCAGCGTTTGCAACTCGGCAAGGCTCGTCGCGAGGTTCGCGCGCGCCTGTTCAATCCGCACTTCGTATTCCGTCGACTGGATGACGAACAGAATCGTCCCCTTCTCGACGCGCTGATTGTCGGTCACCAGAACCGCCACGACGTAGCCCGGAATTTTCGCGCTGATCGGTGTGATTTCGCCGCGGATGTAGGCGTTGTCGGTGGACTCACGATATTGTTCGACCGTCCACCACTGCCAGCCATAGTGGGCAGCGGCGGCGATCAGCGCCGCGAAAATGAGGCCGTATACCAGGACGCGCACAACACGCCGCAGCCACCCACCCGAAGTCGATATCGTGCTATCCGACATGCTCAAATCATAGCCTATACT
>JAPYQV010000221.1 GCA_029937205.1 Alphaproteobacteria bacterium | reverse complement strand
CGCCAAGACATGGTAAGCACGCGGTCTTTTGAAGCGGGCAATTTGCGCGAGACAGAGCAAATCGAGCGCCGTCTCGTCGACCGGCTCGGGGCCCTTGGCGACAATAAATGCCGTGACCCGCTCGCCCCATTCCGCATCCGGCGCGCCGACAACCGCCACTTCCGCAACTTCGCCTGAGGACAACAACACTTCCTCCACTTCGCGCGGATAGATGTTGATACCACCCGAAATTATCATGTCCGTGGCCCGATCCTTGAGACTTAGATAGCCGGCTTCATCAAAGGCGCCGAGATCGCCCGTGCGGAGGCCTGCCGGCGTTAACGCGGCGGCACTGGCAGCGCTGTTTCGCCAATAGCCCTGCATCACCACATCGCCCCGGACCGTCACCTCGCCAATCTCACCGGGTGTAACAAGATCACCGGCATCGTCACGCAGCGACACCTCAACGCCAGTGCGCGCAATGCCGACCGAGATGAGGCGTTCGTCATTGCCGCTATCCGCCGCCGCCGCCAACATGGTTTTTGACATTGCGGTAATGGTGCAGGGGCTTTCGCCCTGGCCATAGCCATTCCAGATGCGGGGACCGAAGCGCGCCAAGGCCTGCTTGAGATCGTCGGCATAAACCGGCGCGGCGCCGCACAGGATCGTTTTAATATGGTCGAGCGGCGCTGCGGCCATGGCCTCGCTGGCGCTTAATCGACGCAGCAAGGGTGGCGGCACGAAAAAACTGATATTTCGATTTTTTTCAATCAATGTCGCCAGTTCGCCGATATCGAATCCGCCACTCGCCGGCACGATTTGATGCGAGGCTCTTGGAATGTGCGAAAGGGCAAACAGTCCCGAGGCATGGGATTGCGCGGCGAGGTGAATTAAACAGTCCGTTTCATCGAGGAAATCCACATCGGCAAGGTAGCCGAGCGCCATGACGGCCAAATTGCGGTGGCTGAGGATCGCCGCCTTGGGTCTGCCCGTCGTGCCGCTGGTATAGAACAGCCAGGCTGGCGTTTCTGCCGCGGCGCTTGCCATCTCCACCGGCTCGGACTGCACAAGCCGGTCATAGTCCGCACCGCCGGTCACAACTATTCTTTCCAGTTCTGAAACGCCTTCGCAATGGGTCGTCAAATCCTCTGTGATATCGGCGCTGGCGAAACAGAATTTGGCGCCGCAATGCTCCAGCATGTAGGCCAATTCACGGCCATGCAGCCGGGAGTTCGTGGGCACGGCGCAATAGCCGGCATGCCAAACGGCGAACAAGATTTCGAGATATTGCGGGCAATTGCCCATGGCTAGGCCGATGCGGTCGCCCGGCATGAGAAATTTCTGTGCTTGCAAACCGCCGGCCAATTTGGCGACCCGTTGGCCGAGGTCGCCATAGCTGCAATAGAGCGCATCGCCGGTGGATATGGCGGGCCGTGCGGCGTGACTGCGCGCTGCGTTGGCGAGAAAGAGCGCGATATTCATAGCCTCAAGCCTCGGAGAGAGAACGACATGCTGAATGTTGCCAGCGTTCGGCCCGAATGTAGTACAAAACCGTCGGATCTTTCAAAACCCACCCGGCAAAAGGAACAATGAACATGGCAGAAGCCAGCCGCGACATGTCACATCACCGCATATTGGTTACCAATGACGACGGCATCCATGCGTCGGGAATCAAGCTGCTCGAAAAGATTGCGCGCGAGATTACGTCCGACGTTTGGGTGGTGGCGCCGGATCACGAAAAAAGCGGCGCCGGCCACTCCATTTCAATGCATGTTCCCATTCGCCTCAGTCAAATTGCCGAGCGCCATTTCGCTGTCACCGGTACTCCAACAGACTGCGCCCTGATGGCCATCTACGAGATCATGACCGACAAGAAACCGACGATTCTTCTTTCCGGCATTAACCGCGGCGCCAATCTGGCCGAAGACGTGACCTATTCCGGAACCATCGCGGCCGCCATGGAGGGGACGCTGCTCGGCATTCCGGCGATCGCGCTCAGTCAGGTGTTTGAACTCGGCGGCACGCCACCCTGGGAGACCGCCGAGCGCTTCGCGCCCACCGTCATCAATCGGCTATTACAGTGCGATATGCCGGCCAATACGTTGATTAACGTTAATTTTCCCGATGTGCCGCCGGATGAGGTTTCTGGTGTCCGCGTGACCTCCCAGGGCCAACGCCCGCCCGGCTCCTTTACAATCGATTCCCGAATTGATGCCCGCCACGTGCCCTATTTTTGGGTCAAAATGAGCTACAAGGAAGGCGAGAAACATCCAGAGACGGATCTCCATGCCATTCATGAGAAAGCCATCTCCGTGACCCCCCTTCAGCTCGACATGACGAATAATAGCTGGCGCGGCGAGCTTGCCGATTCGCTGCAAGACCGTGGCTAGGCCGACTCCAGAAAAACGCTGCGCAAGTTACGCAGGCGGTCATCGTCGAGGCCAAGCCCGTTGTGCAAGTATCCGAGAATGGAGCCATATTCGCGCTGCATGGCATCCAGGGCGGCATGGAAATACTCCGGCCGTGCTGACGTCAGGGTGTGCAATTCATCAGTGCCGGCCGGGAGTTTGAAAATATGCGAGACGTCCCGGCGGTATGAATTTGTCAGTAGATAATCCTCAAGCGCCAATTCTTCGGATACCCCCAATGCCAGCAAAATCAGCATCGCCGCAAAACCGGTGCGGTCCTTACCGCTGGTGCAATGGATGACCAGCGGATGATTTTGCGGCGCGTCGAGCAAAGCGAAAATCTCGCGATACTCGGCTAAATGATCGAGCGGTATGCGGTAATAATGGCGGATGACTTCAGCCACAATTTCCGCGCTGTTCACCTCTCCGGCGCGAACCGCGCGCAACATTTCGTTGGCACCTTCGGGCAAGAATCCAATGTGGTGCTCCACCACGTCACTAGGCTGAGGCAAGCGGTCAGGCGCGTTGCGGCGCTCGGACGGAAGCCGCAAATCACATACCAATCGAATTCCGAGAGTTTGCCATATTTCGTGATCGCTATCCGTCAATTCGGATAGAGAGTCGGAACGGTAGATACGCCGCCAGGCAACTTGTTGCCCGGCGCCGGCCGCGTAGCCTCCAAGATCACGAAAATTTGCCGCGCCTTCGAATGGAACCCGGCGCTGAATGACGGGTGCGGCTGTTGATCCAACGGTCATCGATGCTATTTCTCAAAAATCCACGACTTAGCGCTCAAAAGCCGATTGACTCGTTTCGTTTCGTCAATCATCTTTATGGACGATTTTGTAAGACAATACGTGCTGACGTCAGAGAGGGGAATTCAATTTCGGCGAGACGCAATGCAGCATAAGGGCGAAGAAGCGTAAGCGAAACGCCCATCCCCTGTCATCTCACCGCAAGTAACTCACCACAAGTAACTCACCATGGGAGATAAATAATGAAACGTATAGGTAAGGTCTTTGGCGCGGCCCTGTTGGGTGCGGCTCTCGTGCTCGGCGCGATGGGCCTGAACAGCCAAGCGCAAGCCGATGAAGTGAAACTCGGCATTTTTTCGGTGAATTATAATTCGCCGACCATTTTCCGCATGATCCAGCAGGCCAAGGCAGATGCCGAGGCGCTGGGTTGGACCGTGGAAACCCATGACGGCCAAGGCGATCAAGTGGCCACCAACAACGCAGCGAACGACTATATTCGCCGCGGCTTCGACGCCCTGATCAATGTCGCCTCCGACAATTTCCAGATGACCGGCGTCGTCAAAAACGCCAATGAAGCCGGAACAATCTTCGTCTCCACCTTCTCGGGCTATGTGCCGGGCATCACCGCCGACATCGGCACCAACAGCATCGTTGACGGCGCTGTCGTCACGTTGGAAGTGCTGAACCGGACCGGCCGACAGGGCCATATCGTGTTCTTTAACTGGAACGTATTGCCGGCCCTCAGAGACCGTACCGCGGGCTTCAAGGCGGCGCTCTCGGATATCGAAAACGTCAAGGTCACGGAAATCGAAGTCAAGGTTCCGGGTCAGGTCGAAGACGTATACGACCAAATGACCAACCTTTTGGCCGCGAATGACGACATTACCGCGGTCATCGTTGGCTGGGATGAACTCGGCACGCCGGCGGTTCGCGCTATCGAACAAGCTGGCCGTGGCGACGATATCTTCGTTGCCGGCATGGACGGCATCGGCCCGGTGTTTGAGATGCTTCGCCAAGGCAACCGTCCGTATAAAATGTCGGTTTCCTATCCGGTCGAAAAGATGGGCCGTAAATCGGTCGAAGTCGTGAAGGAAGCACTCGCCGGCAACCTGCCGGAAACCCCGGTGCTCTATATCGGCGCCTGCCTGGTGACGTCATCGACCGTGATGCCGGTCGATCAGGAAACCGGTATTTCTGCCTATTGGGACGATTGCACGCCTTTCTCGGGTAATTAATCGTCGAAACTTTGGTGTGCGATGTGTGACTTGGCCGGTGTACAGTCGCGCCAATGAACACATCGCAGGCCACCTTATCCACCGCGCCGCCTGAACCAGGCGGCGCGGTTCCGCTTCTCGAAGTCCGCGACTTGGTCAAGGACTTTCCCGGCACGCGCGCCCTAGATGGCGTTAGCCTGGATGTTCGGCGCGGTGAAATTCATGCCCTCCTCGGTGAAAACGGCGCCGGCAAGTCCACGCTTATCAAATGTGTGGTCGGTGCCCATCCGCCAACCGAGGGAAGCATATTCGTCGACGGCAAACCCGTTAGCTTTCACAATCCGCATGACGCGCAAGCCGCCGGCATCAGCGTTGTACACCAACACGCGAATCTGGTGCCGACCCTGACCGTCCAGGAAAATCTGAACCTGGGCCGTGCTCTACCCAAGCGCGCCGGTATATTTGTCGATTGGCGTTCGGCCCGAAAAGACGCGATTGAACTGTTCCGCCGCGTGAACATGGATATCAACCCACGCGCATACGTGTCCACGCTGCGGCCCGACCAGGCCGCCATGGTGGCGATTGCCAAGGCGATTGCCAGCGATGCCAAGCTGATCGTGCTGGATGAGCCCACGGCTTCCCTGTCGCCCACCGAAGCGGATGTGCTGTTCGGCCATATGCGCCATTTGGTAAGCGAAGGCCACGGCTTTCTCTATGTCAGCCATCGCCTTTCCGAAGTGTTCGAAATCGCCGATCGTATTTCGGTTATCCGCGACGGCAAATTTGTCGGCACATGGGAGCGCGAAAATGTCGTGCGACGCGAAATCATCGCCGCCATCGTTGGCAGTGACAGCAAGTTCAACGATGAAACGGCCGCCACAACCACGCATGGCGCGGTATCCCTCAGTGTGAAGGACGTCTGCGGCAACCGCATTAACAACGCGACATTCGATCTACACAAGAATGAGATACTGGGAATCGCCGGATTGCCCGGCAGCGGTGCGGAAGAGATGCTCGATCTTTTGTTTGGCCGTGACCGGATTACTTCCGGAAGCGTCGCGATGGCGGGCAAAGGTCTGAACCTCTCGAGCCCGCGTGCCGCCATTCACGCGGGACTGGCGCTGGTGCCCAAGG
>JAPYQV010000220.1 GCA_029937205.1 Alphaproteobacteria bacterium | reverse complement strand
CATCGTCATCAAGGCCGCTGATGAGTTCAGGGACCAGACAACAGCTATCAATCAATTGTGGCAGGACAGATGATGCGGGCAGCGATCTCGGCGAGGTGACAGCGCGGCGCGCCGATTTCTCACAATCCAAATTGGCCAACGCTTTTGTCGTGCAGACCGATTTCACCGACGCCATTCTGCACAATGCGAGCTTTCAAAGCGCCGACCTGCGCCACAGCGTGTTCGATCGCGCCATGATGCAGGGCGCCGATCTCAGCCAAACCAATCTCGGCGGCGCATCGTTCAAGCAGGCCAACCTCAAAAACGCCAATTTCTTTGGCGCGGACACGGAAGACACCAATTTCGAGGGCGCCCTCCTCGACCCGGACGCGCTCTCAAAAACCCAATCGCGCTCCGCCGTCAACGCCGATGCGAATGCGGCCACGCTCGGCGAGCGCCTGCCGGCCATCATCGCCCAGCATGCAATTTGGGCCGCCAGCTCCGGCAAGAAGGGCGAGCGCGCCAGGCTGAATGGCGCCAATTTGAATCAGCTTGACCTCACCGGCGCCAAACTGCCCGCTGCCATTTTGAAAGAGGCGCAGTTGGACGGTGCCAATCTGGCCAAGGCCCAATTGGCGGCGTCTGACCTCTCCGATATTTCAGCCGTACAAGCGGATTTCCGTCTCGCCGGCCTGCGCGGCGCAAATCTGACGGGGGCAAACCTCCGCCAGGCAAATTTAGCCGGCGCAGACCTCACCCCGCTGCGCAATTTGCGCGACACCGAGCGTATCATTCCGGCCAATCTAGGAGATGCCAATCTGGCGGGCGCAAACTTGTCCGGCGCGAAAATGCAGAAATGCAATTTGGCCAAGGCAAACTTGCGCGGCGCAAATCTCACGGATTGCAACCTAACCGGTGCAGATTTAGGCGGTGCCATTTTGGTCGATGCGAACGTCAACGGCGCTATCCTGGACGGCACGCTGCTGGCGAAAAAATAGCGCCGCCAGAGCGCTACAATTTCGCCGGCGGCAAACCGAATGGGCGGCCACTTTCGGACTGTGTGGCGAAGGCGCCATGTTTGGTTCGACAGCACCGGCCCGGAATGCCAAATTAACCTGAGATGACTCCCAACAATACAGCAGGCGCGGACGCGGGCGCGCATACCTCCCTCGGCCTGTCGCTCTTGATGCTACTCACCCTCGGCATCCTGTGGGGCGGCATAACCGCAATGGCCAAATTCGTCACCATTGCCGGCGTACCGGCGCTTGGCTACGCCTTCTGGCAGACGTCCGGCGCCGGCCTTATTTTACTTGTGGTTTGTCTGGCGCGCGGCCGGCCACCGCCGCTCGGATGGATGCATCTTCGCCACTATCTGGTCATCGGCGCCACGGGAAGTGCCATTCCCACGGCCAATCTGTTTTATGCGCTGTCCAATTTGCCGACCGGCGTTGTCGCCCTGGTGATCACCACGGTGCCGCTCTTTACTTATTTGCTCTCTCTTGCGGTGCGCCTGGAAGGGTTCGATTGGCGCCGCGCCTTCGGCATCGGTCTTGGCTTGATCGGTGCCCTTCTCATCCTTTTGCCCAAAGGCAGCTTACCCAGCCCAGACCTGATCCCGTTTGTTGCCCTCGCCTTCGTTTCGCCGTTTTTCTATTCAATCAACTCGGTTTATGCGATCAAATTTCACCCACCGAAGATGGATTCCCTGCACGCCGCCACCGGCATGATGTTGGCGTCCAGTCTTATGTTGCTGCCGGCGGCGTTTGCCACCGGCACATTTCATCCGATGTGGCGGGACTTCGCTTTTGTCGACGGCCTGATTCTCGCGCACATGGTTTTAGCGGCGCTGACTTTTCATTTGTATTTCGTCCTGTTGCGCCGCGCCGGGCCGGTTTATTTCAGCCAGGTTGCGTTTATCGTCACAATCAATGCAGTGATGTGGGGCATGATTCTGTTTGATGAGCGTCACAGCCTGTGGATTTGGCTGGCGCTGGCACTGGTTTTTGCCGGCGTCGCCCTGGTTAATTTGCGCCACAAAGCGCAATCCGCACCGGTCTAGGGCGCCGCCAACACAAGCGCACCTTCCAAGAAGGCTTTTCATCCGGCTGGAAAACACCGAGCATTGTCCCCGCGTACAGCGATTCGTATCTGCTGCCGGAGTCTCACTTGAACGGTATATTCTTCGCCATCGTCCTGATCTCCTTCGCCGTGGCGGCAGTGCGCCATCTGCCGTGGCTGGCCGGCGCCGAGAGCGATGTGGTGCCGATGGACGTGCTCGGCCAGGCGATGATCACCTCGGCGACCGACGCGGTGACGCTAGCGATCGGCCTGGTCGGCGTGATGGCGCTCTTTCTCGGCCTGATGAAAGTCGCCGAACGGGGCGGCCTCTTAGTGATTATCGCCCGCCTGGTGCGCCCGTTGATGGTCCGCCTGTTCCCCGAGATCCCGCCCGAGCACCCGGCGATGGGGGCGATGATCCTCAACATGTCGGCCAATGCGCTCGGTCTCGGCAATGCGGCGACGCCCTTCGGCATTCGCGCCATGCAGCAATTGGACAAGCTCAACCCGGTCAAGGGCACGGCGAGCAACGCCATGATCCTCTTTCTCGCCATCAACACATCGAGCGTCACCCTGTTGGCAACCGGCGTGATTGCGCTCCGCGCCGCTTCCGGTTCGGAAAATCCGGCCGGCATTGTGCCGACCACCCTGGTCGCCACGATCTGCTCGACCGCCACCGCGATCATCGTCGCCAAGCTCTGTATTCGTTGGTTTCCGCCGGCCACGGCGCTGCCGCCGCAAACTGCGGAAGCAATAGAAAATGGCGACAAGATCGAAGACGGCATCCCGTCAGATGACGATGAAGACAGCGAAGCGGACGGCCAGTTGGTGCAAGCAGCGGCGCGCCCCTACCCGGCCTATGTCTCCTATCTCGTGCTCGGTGGCATCGCCGGCTTCATTCCGCTTACGGTATTTTACGGCCGCGAAATCGCGCCCTGGATCATTCCCGGACTGATGCTCCTGCTGCTTGGCTTCGGCGTCGCCCGGCGGGTACGTATTTATGAGGTTTTCGTCGAAGGCGCGCGCGACGGCTTTCAGGTGGCGCTCAGAATTATTCCCTATCTGGTGGCGATCCTTGTGGCGGTCGGCATGTTCCGCGCCAGCGGCGCCCTGGAAATGATCATCGCCCCAATCGGCAGCGTTACGGCGCATTTCGGCATGCCGGCCGAAGCCCTGCCGATGGCGTTGCTGCGGCCGCTCTCGGGATCGGGGGCATACGGCATTCTTGCGTCGATCATCAACGACCCGGCGATCGGCCCGGACAGCTATACCGGTTATCTGGTTTCAACTCTGCAGGGCTCGACCGAGACCACATTCTATGTGCTCGCGGTCTATTTCGGCGCGGTGCAAATCCGCCGCATCCGCTATGCGCTGATCCCCGCCCTCTCCGCCGATCTGGCCGGAATAATCGCCGCCGTGGCGATCGTTTCGCTGATGTACGGTTAGGGATTAAGGAGTTAGTGGATCGGATTTAACATAGGGGACCCGTCACTCATATTTATCGCCTCCCGTCGCTCAAATTTATCGCCTTCGGCGTTAGTTTTGCCGCTTAGTTTAGCCTCATTTGAGGGTGCGGTGAAGTTCGCTTAATTCGTGCAATTCGAATTTCAAGCTGCGGCGCTCCTCTTTGCCGCTTTTGGCGACACGCATCTCCCGCTTCATACGCTGCATCACACGCTCCAGCGCCGCGCGAATTTCGCCCCGGCGTTTGTCGTTGCTGAATTCCAGCACCACTTCCTGATTCATCATCAGGTCCGAATAGGCGACTTGGTCGTCATGCCCGAGGCGGGTCAATTCGCCGTCGAGTTCGTGCCACGCCGCTTTCCAATCGCCATAGACAAGCGGGCGCTTGCGTCGGTCTTCGAGCGACACCATTATGCGTACGAATTGCCAGACGGTAATTCTCAACTCTCGTTTATCGGCCATGCTTCCTCAAATATATCCCAGTTTCGCCCGCCCGGTATAAGCTATAATGTGCCCTCCGTGCCAATCTATTGCGGAGAAAAATCATGAATTTGGATGGCATATTCGCTGCCCTCGCCCTTGAGCCGGCCTGCCGCCAAGGCGGTGACCGGCCGGTCTTCACACCCATCGACGGCAGCGAGATTGCCCGGGTGCGAAGCGACGACAGCGCCTCGACAGCCAAAAAGATCACCCGCGCGAATGCCGCCTTTACCGCCTGGCGCATGACTCCGGCGCCGGCACGCGGCGAGTTGATCCGCCTTCTCGGCGAGGAACTGCGCGCCCACAAGGAAGCGCTGGGGCGGCTGGTCTCCTTGGAAAACGGTAAAATCCTCGCCGAGGGCCTGGGCGAAGTCCAGGAGATGATCGATATATGCGATCTCGCCGTCGGCCTGTCGCGTCAGCTTTACGGCCTGACAATTGCGTCCGAACGGCCCGGCCACCGCATGATGGAAACTTGGCATCCGCTCGGCGTCTGCGGCGTCATCAGCGCCTTCAATTTTCCCGTCGCCGTGTGGTCGTGGAATTTTGCCCTCGCCATCGTCTGCGGCGACCCGGTGGTGTGGAAGCCATCGGAAAAAACGCCCCTGACCGCGCTCGCCTGCCAGCGCCTGTTCGAACGCGCCGCCGGTCGTTTCGACGGCGAGCTACCGGACAACCTGTTGCAGATATTGATTGGCGGCAAAGAAATCGGCGAAGCGCTGGTAGATGACAAGCGCGTGGCGCTGGTGAGTGCGACGGGGAGCTGCCGCATGGGCCGAGAGGTCGCGCCCCGGGTGGCTGCGCGCTTCGGTCGTTCGCTGCTCGAACTCGGTGGCAACAACGCCATGATCGTGGCGCCAAGCGCCGACCTCGCCCTGGCCGAGCGCGCCGTGACCTTCAGCGCTGTCGGCACGGCGGGCCAGCGCTGCACCACGCTGCGCCGGCTGATCGTACACAAGGAAATTGCCGTTGATTTACTGACACGCCTGAAGAAAGCCTATGCCGGCGTTCCCATCGGCTCGCCGCTCGACGATGGCGTGCTACTCGGGCCCCTGATGGACAAGCACTCCTTCGACGCCATGCAGGCGGCATTGGCGCAGGCGCGCGATGAAGGCGGCACGGTGACCGGCGGCGAGCGCGTTCTGGCCGACAAATATCCCGATGCCTATTACGTCGCCCCGGCGATCGCCGAAATGCCCGGGCAAACAGATATAGTTGCAGATGAAACTTTCGCGCCGATTCTCTACGCCATGGAATATGACGCGGCAGATGAGGCCATGGCGCTGCACAATGGCGTGCCGCAGGGGCTCTCGTCCTGCATCTTCACCAATGATCTGCGCGAGGCCGAGCGCTTTCTCTCCGCAGAAGGCAGCGACTGCGGCATCGCCAACGTGAATATCGGCCCGAGCGGGGCAGAGATCGGCGGCGCTTTCGGTGGTGAAAAGGATACCGGCGGCGGACGCGAATCCGGCGGCGAATCGTGGAAGGCCTATATGCGCCGCGCCACCAACACC
>JAPYQV010000219.1 GCA_029937205.1 Alphaproteobacteria bacterium | reverse complement strand
GTGCATCGGAATACCGCTCTAGGACGTCAGGAAGATTGTCGCTGATGAAGACATCAAACGCATCGGGGCTGGGCAGTCGGTCAAGCCATTCAGTGGCGGGGGCGGCACCACAGCGAAGCGCCTGAATTACGTCTTTTGTTTCCAGCGCTTCTATATAGATTTTTTCGCCGCCAATCTGTCGTGCCCACGACAGGGCGGAGGCGGGGCAAAAAATGGTCACCTCGGCGCCTAGGTCCGCTAGCGCCCGACCGATTACAGCGGATCGGGAGGTGTGACCCAAGCCAGAGTCACAGGCCAGGATACCGAGCCGGAACGCGCTCATTCTGCCGGCGTCATGTAGCCCATTGTGGCGTATACATACCCGTCAAGTTGCTCGATCTCCCGTTTATCGAGCTGATTCCAACCGTCAAAAACGAGTTTTTCTTTGGCCGGGTTCGCGATTACAAAAATGCCATCGGGCACATTGTCGCGATGATTGTTGAGGATAAGTACTGCGTCTGCCTCGCTTACGGCAGTTGCCAAATCTGAAACCGGTTGCACGCCTGCCGCCTCGATCGCATCTAAAGAAACAACCGCATCCCAACCGGAAACCTGCACCCCCAGTGATACGAGCGCGGCAGCGGCCGTCAATGAAGATGATCCCCTCAAGTCGGCGGTCTCGGGTTCGCCTTTGAAGGCAATCCCGACGATCAGGACGTTTACGTCTTCGACCGGGCGTTTCATGCGCTTTGCGAACCTCTTAACAATAGAGACAGGGTAGAGCGCCGCATCACCATTTACCGCCCGTCCGGCATTTCCCAGAGCCACCCGGTTTTCAGCAAGTCGGATGGACGCGCTGTAAAGAAGGGGGTCCTTCGAAAGACAATAACCGCCGACGCCGGGGCTCGGCATCGAAATTGGATTTCTTGGATAGCCTTCGTTTGCCGCCCGCACGATCTCGAAGGCATCGACATTGTAGTTGTCGGCGAGAAGAGCGAGCTCATTTGAAAAGGCGAATGACAAATCTCGAAAAGTGTTGTTCGCAAGTTTTACCAGTTCCGCACCCTCCAGAGTCTCCATCTGGACCTGAGATGCGCTCACCGTCGACCAAAAGCCAGAAGATCGCCGCAAACAGCTCGATGAATACCCCCCCACTATTTGAGGAAGCGTTCGCAATTCCTGAACAACCCGACCTTCTGCCGTGCGCTCCGGCGCAAAGCTAACAAAAAAGTCTTCGCCAGCGACGAGGCCTGATTCAGTTTCCAAAATCGGGGCAAAAAACCCTCTGGTCGTCCCCACGGGTACAGTCGATCGAATGATGACGAGATCCCCGGATTTCAAAACCTTTCCGATATTGCGAGCGGAGGCCTCAAGGGCACTGAGATCCGGCTTGCCATTTTCGTCAATGGGGGTACCGACTGCAACGACGTAAACGTCGGAAGAATTGGAATTCAGTTCGCTCTTAAAATGCATTCTTCCGGCGTTTAGACCGTTGCGAAACATGTCTTCAAGGCCCGGCTCATCGAGCCGGCAAATGCCCTGGTTAAGTTCCGCAACAAGATTGTCATTCAAATCAACACCGGTAACTGGGTGGCCACGCGTTGCCAAATACGCGGCAAGCGGCAGTCCAACAAATCCGAGTCCAATGACCGTAACCGGTGCACTGCGATAATCGAGTTCGCTCGCGAGTTCAAAATAATCGTAAATCGTTGCGACCCGTCCGGATTCTTCTAGTACAGGAACAAATCGAACAAAATCCGCCGTGCGACGATCAGATGCACGGACTCTTCGGTGAATTTCGGGGATGACCTGATCCACCGTAAGAGATGACGGTAGTGTAATCGGGTCAATTTCCATTATAGACGAAACCGAAAGTGAAAAATCCATGTCCGCCGCGTAAGCGCGACGCACATCACCGTCGGTCAAGAACCCGTCCAAGCGACCATTCTCATCAAGAACAAGCGCAATTCCCTTGTATCTGACAGGCGGCGAGGGATTCGCCATCTGGCGAACAACGGAGTCTATTGAATCGTTTTTTGTGGCCGTAACAACCAGCGTTTCCAGTTCCCGAGTCATTCCAGGAGCGTTTCCTCCCAGTTGAATATCATGCTCTTGCCATCGGAACTTTCATCTCTGGGGCTGGCAAATCGACCGCGGTAGTAATCTCGGTTAAGCAACTCTGCTGCAGATAATTTTCGTTCCGCATTGCCGACGACAATGTCCGACCAACCGGGTGCGGCTTCATCGAGAGTCGCCTTTTGATCTTCAGCGGACAAATTCGAAAATGAAACCAGCTCTTGCAGTTGCTCGGCATTAATTGAGACCGGCCCGTCTCTGGTCTCCTCCGCCGGCAAAAGGGTGAAATGCCGCTCGACAATTTCCGCACCAAAATAGATCGCGGTTTTGGACGCGATCAATCCATCCCGCGCAACCAATGAGTGGTCTGAAAACCCAACCCGCTTTGAGAATGCTCTAAGGCGTTTCATTCGTGAAAGGTGAAGTTCATTAAGGGGTGTCGGATAGATCGTCACGCAATGCAAAAACGAAAAATTTGTTCCGTCCAGAACACTTGCCGCAAATTCAATTTCGTCATCGTACGTGGCGCCGGTCGAAACGATCATTTCGTCAAATAAGTCCGAAAGTTCGCGTAGAAGCGGAAATGATGCGCAATCGTAACTCGCGACCTTGATCGCGCGAAATCCGATTTCAGAAAGCGGCTTTGCATCCACTCGCGCAAAACAGGTGGTCATTGGGATGACGCCTGCATCTTCGCAACGACGAACAAATCGTTCCGTATCTGCAATCGAAATCTCCAAACCTTTCAAGCGCGCATATTCGTCCGCATAGGGTCTTTTGATCGCACGAATGACGCCCTTTTCTTCGACCCCGGTCTCGAACTGCGGACGAAAGGCAATTCGATCCGCGAAAATGGTTTGCATTTTTCCGTAGGTGGCGCCCGCCTCTGCGGCCGCGTCAATCATACGCGCGAGCAAATCGAAATCACCGTTGTGATTCTGACAAAACTCGGCGATCACATCGGTTCCGCTTTGTTTAGCCATTTTTCATCCCACCAAATTCATTATCGCACCAATGAGACTATTCTCATCGAACGCGTGTAATGGACCAATTCGCAACATATTTGATACGCTGGACAGATGCAGAAATCACCGAATCAGCCCATAGCCTTTCAAAACTTTGTCAAATTTTCAGCAAAATCTTGTACTTGGGTATGAAATTCTTGACAAGGCCGGTTCGATTTCGCGATTAGCTGCATTGTTTTCTTGGACGTAATGTTAGGTTAGAGAGAGCGCTGGAAGTGCGAAAAGTGCTCGCTTAGCTTGAATTGCTAATCGCAAAGTGTAATTCCAGGCTTTCGATCTGCCCAGGCGCCGGAACCTTTGGGTTGTACGAGCTTGAATAATCGGGCAAAAATTTGGAATCTGGGGAATTCGTCGAACGATACGTTAGCATTACGGTGATGAAGAAAAAAATCTACCTGGTTGACCTTACGCACGAAAGCAAGCTTGGCATAGGCAGCGATACAATGCCTCTGCAGCTGGGGCTGATTGGCGCCTATTGCCTGCAGGAGATCGGCGATCAAGTCGAAGTTCAGCTATTCAAGTATACGAAGGACTTTGAAGAAGCTGTATTGAAGGAACCGCCATTCATCGTCGCAGCGTCGAATTATATCTGGAACATTAATCTCACCTCCAAGTTTGTTGCAGCACTAAAAAGACTCTCACCCAAGACAATTTCCGTATTCGGCGGACCGAATTATCCAGACGAACGAGATGAGCAAGTCGATTGGTTGGTTCAGCGCCCCGAAATCGACTTTTACATCAACAAAGACGGCGAAATTCCATTTGCGCGATTGGTGCGACAGCTTTTGACAGAACCAAATATTGAAGTTGTCCAGCGCATGGAATTGCCGAGTGTTCATGCTGTCTTGGGCGGTAAGGCGTATTTTGGTGAAACTGAAAAACGCATGCGCGACCTAACATCGATACCGTCGCCCTATACGACGGGACTGATGGATAAATTTTTCGAGCAACGTTTATTGCCGACAATTCAGACCAACCGAGGTTGCCCCTTCACTTGCACGTTCTGCACTGAAGGCGGGAAGTATTACAACAAGGTTTATAAGTCTTCACTGGATCGAAAGATTGAAGAAGTCACCTATATCGTCGAACGGGTCACACACACAAAATCTCTCCGCATAACCGATTCCAACTTTGGTATGTTTGAGGAAGACGTGGAATTTTGCCGGTTTCTTGGCGGGATTCAGGAAAAGACTGGATATCCTGAATATGTCATGTGCAGCACCGGGAAGAATAGAAAGGAACGAGTTCTCGAATGCAATGCATTGCTGAACGGGGCAATGCGCCTGACCGCATCCGTTCAGTCGCTTGACCAGAACGTCCTTGAAGCCGTCAAACGAAAAAATATTTCGCTCGAGAATCTTATGTATGTGTCGGACGAAACCAGCGATACCGAAACACATGCTTATTCCGAAGTGATTCTTGGTCTGCCCGGCGATTCCGTTGCCTCTATGACAAACAGCTTTAAAGGCCTAATGGAATCGGGCATTGGAAACATAACCCAACACCAGTTGGCCCTGATCTATGGCACCGAGCTAAACAGCGAGGAGACCCGAACGCGTTATGGCCTCAACAGTCAGTTCCGCCCGATCCAGCGCTGTGTCGGGAAATACAGTTTAGGGGAAGATCAGTTTGCTGCTGTGGAAATTGAAGAAATCTGTGTTTCTTCAGATACTCTCAGTTTCGAAGATTATATTGAGATGAGACGTCTCTATTTGACGATTGGGCTGTTCTACAATGATCGTATCTTTGGAGAAATTCATGCTCTCCTTCGTCTTTTGAATGAGTCAACATTTTCATGGCTGCAATTGATCCACGAAAACATTGGGACGCTTCCGTCTGTTATCCAGGAAATGTATGAAGGCTTCACGAAGGACACCAAGGACGAACTTTGGGTTTCCGAAGAACAGCTAATAACTGACGTGGTTCGGGATGTGGATCGATATGATGCCGGCGAATGCGGCGGCAACCTCATTTACAAATACCGGTCGAAGTCGATTGTCGAAAACTTCGACGTGGTTTTGGAAACTGCGTACAAGTACCTTCGAATTTACCTCAAATCGCGAGATTTTTCAGACCTTGAGATTGTCTCTGACATCGAACGATTTGCACGCCACCAAAAGCTAAACCTGCTTGAGACGGACCTTGTCGCGGAGGACAATTTTGAATTTGACGTACAGCGTCTCATTCATGACCCTCTCTATGCGCGTCAGGGCGGTTCGATTGAAGGCCTAAGGCGCTCCGCTCGTCTTGCCTTTCAACATTCAGAAAAACAACGGACGACGATTCACCGCGAGGTTGAATTTTATGGTCGCGATATTCCAGGGCTGACAATGATGATCTCGCGCTACCCCGTGAAAAGATTCTAACGTCCCTCGAGAGTAGTCGACAGAGAGTCCACCGCGGCCAATTAACCCTATG
>JAPYQV010000218.1 GCA_029937205.1 Alphaproteobacteria bacterium | reverse complement strand
GAGAAATCCGCCGAGCGCCTCGACCCGCGCCATCAGGCGCACCAGATCGTCTTCGCCTCCGAGCGCAAACACGGCGCTCACCAGATCGTGCCGTACGCCTTTTTCGCGTAGGTGCACCTTGAGGCGATCGGCAAAAAAATCGAGCAAAGCTTGTGACGAATCATCGCCGGACTCGCCCGCTGCGGCGCGAAAGACGGAGAGCAGCGGCAGGCGCAGCTCATTTTCCAGAATGAGACGAATCACGCCAAGCGCAGCACGGCGGAGCGCATAGGGATCTTTGGAGCCGGTTGGTTTTTCGTCGATGCTGAAGAAGCCGGCGAGGGAATCGATCTTATCGGCCAGGGCCACGGCGACACTTTCGGGTGCGCTCGGACAATTGTCGTTGGGGCCGAGCGGCGAGTAATGCTCGGCGATGGCCTTGGCGACTTCCGGCGCCTCACCATCGGCCAACGCGTAATAACGCCCCATGATGCCCTGCAAGTCGGGGAATTCGCCGACCATTTCCGTGCTCAGGTCCGCTTTGCAGAGTCGCGCCGCGCTGCGAACGCGGTCGCGTTCCGATCCTGGAATATACTGGCAAAGTTCGACCGCCAGCGCCTGAATGCGGTCGACCTTTTCATCCAGCGTGCCGAGCTTGGCGTGGAAGACGATGTGTTTGAGCGCCGGGGTGCGGCTCGAAAGGGTGTTTTTGCGGTCCTGATCCCAGAAGAATTTGGCGTCCGAGAGGCGGGCGCGCAGCACGCGCTCATTGCCGTCGACGATGGCCGCGCCGCCATCTGCCGTGTCCATATTTGCCACCAAAACAAAATGCGCCGCCAGCTTGCCCGCCGCGTCTTCCAGGCTGAAATATTTCTGATGCTTGCGCATGGCCGAGCTCAGCACCTCGCCCGGGACCTCCATGAAAGCTGCGTCAATGCGCCCCAAAAGCGGCAGCGGCCATTCCACCAGCCCGGTATTTTCCGCCAACAGGGCCTCGTCTGGCTTGACGGAAAGACCCTCGGCTTCGGCCAGGCGCTGGGCGCCGTCGCGGATCACCTGAAGACGTTCCGCGCCATCAAGCATGACGAAAGCGGCGCGCAGGCGCTCGCGGTAATCGGCGAAATCGCTGACGGTGAATTCGTCGCCGGCCAAGATGCGGTGGCCGCGCGTGGCGTTGCCGGTTTCTGTGCCATGGAAGCCAAACGGGACGACGGTCCCGTCGAGCAGGCACAGCAGCGAATGAATCGGGCGCACCCAGCGCGCCCGGCCAGAGCCCCAGCGCATGGATTTCGCCCACGGTAATTTTTCCAGCGCGTCGGGGATCACATCCGCCAACACGTCCGCGGTGGGGCGGCCTTTTTCCTCGCTGACGGCAAACCACACTTTGCCTTTCGGCGTGTCGCGCTGTTCGCATTGATCGAGGGTGAGACCGGCGGATCTAAGAAAGCCCTGAATGGCCTTTTCCGGTGCGTCGACCTTGGGGCCTTTGCGCTCGACCGAGATATCCGGCTGGGTGACGGGCAGGCCTTGGATGACCAGGGCAAGGCGGCGCGGTGTGACGAAGCTTTCCGCGCCCGTATGCGCAAGGCGCGTATCTTTCAGGCGCTCAACCACCAGACGCTTGAGATCAGCCGCCGCCTTGGCCTGCATACGCGCCGGGATTTCCTCGGACAGCAGCTCGAAGAGAAGTTCGGCCATCGCGTTTAAGCCCCGCCCTGATCTGCCGTCTCTGTCGCCAGCCACGCCTCACAACAGGCTTTCGAGAGGGCGCGCACGCGCCCGATATAGGCGGCGCGCTCGGTCACGCTGATGACGCCGCGCGCGTCCAGGAGATTAAACAAATGGCTCGATTTCATGCACTGGTCATAGGCCGGCAGCGGCAAGGCCGGCGTGATGGCGAGCAAGGCCTGGCACTCTTTTTCCACATCGTCGAAATGGCGCAGCAGGCGGTCGGTATCGGCATGTTCGAAATTATAGGCGGAGAATTCACGCTCGGCCTGCTTGAAGACATCGCCGTAGGTGATCTTGGCCGCGCCTTCGGCGCCGTTCCAATTGAGATCGTAGACATTGTCGACGCCCTGCACATACATCGCGAGGCGCTCCAGCCCATAGGTGATCTCGGCCGAGACCGGGTCGCAATCGAAGCCGCCAACCTGCTGGAAATAGGTAAATTGCGTCACCTCCATGCCGTCGCACCAGACTTCCCAGCCGAGACCCCAGGCGCCAAGCGTCGGGCTTTCCCAATCATCCTCGACGAAGCGGATATCGTGGGCACGGGCATCGATACCGAGGCGCTCGAGCGAATCGAGATAGAGCTCCTGAATATCGAGCGGCGAGGGCTTCATGATCACTTGGAACTGGTAGTAATGCTGTAGCCGGTTGGGGTTTTCGCCGTAGCGCCCGTCAGTCGGCCGGCGCGACGGCTGCACATAGGCGGCGCGCCATGGCTTCGGCCCGAGGCTTCTGAGCGTGGTCGCCGGATGAAAGGTGCCGGCACCGACTTCCAGATCATAGGGCTGTAAAATGACGCAACCCTGCTCTGCCCAGAAGCGCTGCAGTTCTAGGATCAGAAATTGGAAAGAAGTGCGGGATTGCCGGTCTGCGTCCATCAGAATCAAACCATTAGCTACCCCGTGGGCAGCGGTCAACGGTCAAGCGTTACAAGTGTGGGAATCGAGCGAGGTGCAGTAAGCTTCGCATTTCGGGCACTGCACCATATCTTTGGCGACGATCTCGGAAGTTTCCTTCCGCGCCGCTGTGTTTGACTCTTTTTGGCGATTTCGATTGATCCGTCCGGCGGCCTTGAAGCCGTACCAGACAACCGCGATGACCGCGATCAGAATGAGGAGTTTTGGTAGACTAAAACCGAGCATCGTCGGCTAGTTGTTATCCTCGATATTGTCCTGATCGTTGGCTTCGTTGAGTTTCGCCGCTTTGGCTTTCATCCGGCCCATCGCTTTGAAGCCGTACCACACGACAGCGATCACGGCGATCAGGATAATGAGCTTCATTGGACTAAACATGCATTCCTCCTTTGTCGGCAGCCTCCGAATTCACAGATTTGGCCCAACCAATTGATGGTTAACGCCGAATCCGATCCCCCTGCCACCGAGTTCAAAGGGTAATTTGAGGCTTGCAGGCGTCCGGGTCAAGCCTTGTCATGTCTAATTGTACCAACGGATCATAAGAATGACCCGTCGTAAGTTCCCTCAAACGCCGGGCGGAGGCGTCCGCCCCACATGATTCCTTTGCGGCTACCTCGTATTAACTCGGGCGCGTGGTCACGCTTGCCGGAATGCACGATGCATTCCGGTTGGTGGTGCCGTTTGGTAAGATTTTCAGACAACTTTGTGTTCGATCATGCTCTCGCCCATGGAAACCACCATCTCTTCGAGGCCGCGTGGTTGCCAATCGAGCACCGTTTTGATGCGGCTGTTGTCGATTTGCGGCAGCTTGCCGAGTTCGTAGAGGATAAGGCGGACCGGCTTGTCGATCAGGGCGGCGAGGCGCACGAGAAAATTTGGCAGCGTGCGGTTCGGCACTTTGTAGCCGCGCGCGGCGAAGTTATTGTTGAGGATACGGGCAATATCGGTCAGCCAGGCATGCTCTGCGATGCAACAAAAGCGTTGGCCCGCCGCCGCTGGCGTCAGCATCGCTTTGATATGCGCTGTGGCAACGTCGCGCACGTCAACCGAGCCAAAGCCGAGTTTCGGCAGACCCGGCATATCGCGGCGCATGAGCTTGCGCACGATTTCGCCCGAAGTGCCGTAATCGGGCTCCAATATCGGTCCGTAGACCATGCCGGGATTGATCACCACCAATTCCAGCGCGCTCTCGGGTCCGAGGCTCGCCATATGATCCCACGCGGCGCGCTCGGCGATGGTCTTGCTCTTGGGGTAGGGCGGCAGGGGAAAATCCAGGTTTGTCCAATCCTTTTCGCTGTACACATAGGAGGCGTCATGACCATGACCGTTGGTAATGGCGGCGATGGAGGAGGTCATCACCACTCTTTGCACGCCCATGGCGCCGGCGGCGTGCAACACACGCAGCGCCCCGTCGCGTGCGGGAATGATCAGATCGTCCTCATGTTTGGGCATGGCGCGCGGGATCGGCGAGGCGACATGCAGCACATAGGCGCAGTCCTGAAAGGCCTCGGCCCAGCCCTCGTCGCGGGTGAGCTCGGCGCTGCAGAATTCCAGGCGGCCGCCGACCGCGACATGTTTTTCGAGCGCCGCGCGCAGACTTGCCTCGCGCGTCATGTCGCGCTGGGTGCCGCGCACCCGATAGCCTTCCCGTAACAGTGACAACACGCAATGGAGGCCGATAAAGCCCGAAGCGCCGGTTACCGCCACCAATTTTTTGCTCTGTTCGCCGCTCATGTCGCCTGGTCTCCCGCTTGTCCGGCCGATCATACGTCAAGGTTCGTGGCCTTGAACAATGCGCCGGCGTATAATACGGCTATGGTGTTCGCCAAACCCTCAGCAACCGGGCAGGAACTACAAGGAACTACAGCATGTTTTATGAACCGAAAAAGGGCGACCACGGCCTGCCCAAGAACCCGTTCAACAGTCTGGTGATTCCGCGCCCGATCGGCTGGATCACCTCGCTTGATGCCAACGGTGTGGTCAACCTCGCGCCGTACAGCTTTTTTAACGCCGTTTGCTACCGCCCGCCGACAGTGATGTTCGCCGGCGGCGCCGGGCCGAGCCCGGACGAAGGCGGCGATTGGAGCAAGGATTCCAGGCGTAATATCGAGGCCACCGGCGAGTTCGTGTGTAACCTCACCACCTGGGACACGCGCGAGCAGATGAACCAAACTGCGGCTCACGTCGCCCCCGATGTGGACGAGATGGCCCTCGCCGGCCTGACGCAGGAGCCGTCCCAATTGGTCAAGCCGCCGCGCATCGCCGAAGCGCCGGTGCATCTCGAATGCCGCCACGTCAAAAGCGTGGAAATTCCCCATTGGGAGGAGCCGGATCAATATTTCGTCGTCTTCGGCGAGGTCATCGGCGTCCATATCCGCGACGATCTGATCACCGCCGACGGCCTGATCGACGTCGGCAAACTGCGCCCCATCGCCCGCCTCGGCTATAACGACTACACCGTCGTCAATCCCGACACCATCTTCACCATGATCCGCCCGGAATAAGCGTTGCGGCGCGCGTACCGTCACCGCCTGTGACTAGGAGATTATGTCGGATAAAATAGAAGCGCAAGACGATGACGGCGGCGATGGACGAAGGCCGGGCACATCACAGCGCCGGGCGTTTGCCGGAAGCCGAGGCAAATTATCGCGGCGTGCTCGAGGCCGAGCACGATAACGCGGACGCCCTGCATCTTTTGGGTGTGATTGCACACCACAGAAAGAATAACGAACTTTCGGTTAAGTACGTGACGCAGGCGATTGCTGCGAACCCGGCAATTGCCGATTACCACATCACCCTCGGCATTGCCCTCAGTGCGCAAGGCATGGCGAACGAAGCCGTGGCGGCCTTTAAAAGAGGTGCCGAATTGAATCCCGATGACGCCGAAGCGCACTACAATCT
>JAPYQV010000217.1 GCA_029937205.1 Alphaproteobacteria bacterium | reverse complement strand
AGCAGCACCAGCGTGTTTGCGATATGGCGAACGCTGCCGATGCGGCTCGACAAATTCAGTTTGAGCAGCTCCGCCGTGATCGAGCGACTTTCAACCTTGCGCAGGCGAATAGCGGAGAGATATCCGCTAACCTGCGACGGCTTGAGCGGATCATAGGCTTTGATCAAATTTAGATCATGACTGGCGCGCCAAATTTTCCAGCCGCAGAGCACCAACCCAACGACAAACAAGCCGAAAATGAGCACGACGATGCCGGTGCTGTCGCTGGCCATGGCCCTGTCGACCCAACCTTGCATATGCGCCGCGCCGAGCAATGCGAAGCCGACCAAATTGACCAGCGCAAAGCGCAGCAGAAGCAAAAAACGGTGACGATCGAGTGAAGAGACGCGCCCTTCAAGGGCCTTTTCAAGTTCCGCAAGCGGGCTGACGCCGGGTTGATCCTGGCGATTATTGCTCGGGCTTTCTTGAATAACCTCAGCCTGTTCATACCCGGTGCTGCGGTCCTGATCCTTCAGGTTGCCCGGGTCTGAACTGCCGGTGATATGGGCAATTCGAAGAGCCATTCGCTAATCCTCACTTCCAGTCCTCGTGCCTCAATTCCCTCCCCATGCAACAACTCCCCGCGACCGCCGCTATGTTGGATTCATGCGAGCGTGAACTCTATGTTAACGGCGTGATAGTTAATCATTTATGTACTTTTAAGCATTTTATGGCATCAATTATGGCCACGATTTGTTGAACACATTGCGACCAATACTCACTTGAAAGCCGCCTTGAACTGCCCAAGTGACGAAATGGCAGTAGCTGATGATTCGCGAGTAAAACAAAATGAGTAAATTTGAACACCCTGACGATGGACCAGTGTTTTCCTCGCCGGCCTTCGACCAGCATGAGCAGATGATATTCTGCGCCGATGCCAAGAGCGGGCTGCGCGCCATCATCGCTATTCACAGCACAAGACTCGGCCCGGCACTCGGCGGTTGCCGCATGTGGCCCTACGAAAACGAAACAGACGCAATCACCGATGTGCTCCGCCTGTCACGCGCCATGAGCTATAAGAACGCCCTGGCGCAACTCTCCACCGGTGGCGGCAAAAGCGTCATTATCGGCGACCCTGTGCGCGACAAAAGCGAGGCCTTGTTTCAAGCCTTCGGGCGTTTCGTCGAGAGCCTCGCCGGCCGCTATATCGTCGCCGAAGATGTCGGCACGACGGTCAGGGATATGAACCAAATTAGAAGCCAGACCTCCCACGTTATGGGCTTTTCGGCACAACAGGGTAGCAGCGGCGACCCGTCGCCCGTCACCGCCTATGGCGTTTTTTGCGGCCTGAAGGCGGCGGTCGAATTCCGCCTCGGGCGCAACGACCTCACCGGATTGCGCGTTGCCGTGCAAGGGATCGGCAATGTCGGATATCAATTGTGCAAATATCTGCATGAGGCCGGCGCGAAACTGATCGTCAGCGATATCCAGCGTCAGGCGACCGCCCGGGCGGAAGCGGATTTTGGTGCTGAGCACGCCGCCGGTGCGGATATTTACGATCAGGATGTTGACGTATTTTCACCGTGCGCGCTTGGCGCAGAACTCAACCACCGCACCATTCCCCTGCTCAAGGCACCTATTGTTGCCGGCGCCGCCAACAATCAGTTGGAACGGCCGGAAGATGGCGCGGACCTGGCAGCGCGCGGCATCCTTTATGCGCCAGACTATGTCATCAATGCCGGCGGGGTGATCAATCTCTCTTACGAACGCGACAGCGGCTATGACCGCGCTCAGGCAATGAAGCACACCGCGCGCATTTATGATATGGCGATGAAAATATTCGGCCGTGCAGAGCAGGAGCGCCGACCGACCAGCGATATCGCCGACGATATGGCCGAGGAATTGCTCACCGCAACCGGTTAGGCGGTTGACGGATTGTAGCCGGCAGGGCATTTATCCGGCGGCGCCGCGACAGGTGCAATCTTTCAACGCAAGAAGTAATTTCATGAAACTTGTCACTTATGAATTGGCTGGCGCTCGGAGCCTTGGCCGCATTGATCCCGAGGCGGGTAAAATCTTTCCCCTCGGTGAAAGCAAATCAGCTTACAACGATGATATGGTCACGCTCATTGAGCGCCACCCGGCCCTGAATACCGTATTGCCGACGGATGCCACCGGCATCGATCTGGACCAGGTGAAACTGCTGGCGCCGATTCCTTGCCCGCGCAAAAACATATTCTGCGTCGGCAAGAATTATTTCGAGCACGCCCAGGAATTTACCCAAAGCGGCTTCGATGCGACGAGCAAGCGCGGCGACAATGTGCCCGACAATCCGATTATTTTCACCAAGGCACCGACGACTGTTATCGCGCACGGCGATGACGTGCCGTGCCACGGCGAATCAAGCACGCAAATGGATTACGAGGCTGAGCTCGCAGTTATTATCGGCACCGGCGGGCGCGGCATCAAAAAAGCCGAGGCCTTTGATCATGTCTTTGGCTACACCATTGCCAACGACGTCACAGCACGCGATTTGCAACTCAAGCACCGCCAATGGTTCATCGGAAAATCCCTCGATGGCACGTGCCCGATGGGCCCCTGGATCGCGACGGCCGATGACGTCGATGCCGAAAACCTGACCATCCAATGTTGGGTGAATAGCGAACTGCGCCAGGACGCGAATTCAAAGGATTTGATTTTCGACATTCCGACCCTTATCGAGACCATTTCACTGGGCATCACGTTGGAGCCCGGCGATATCATATCCACCGGCACGCCTGCCGGCGTTGGCATCGGTTTCGATCCGCCACGCTTTCTTGCGCCCGGCGATGTGGTTAAGATTGAAATCCAGGGGCTGGGAACGCTTCAAAACACGATTACCTGACGGCGACTATAGATTCACCGGGGAGAACGCAGGGACATGATGAAGATCAACGGCAAATTACTTGAGGTCGAGCAGCACGGCGAAGGCGACGCCATGATTATGGTGCATGGCCTCGGCGGCTCATCAAATGCCTGGCATCCCCAGGCGACAATTCTCGCCCGTTCGTTTCATGTCATCCGGCCGGATATGGAGGGCTCGGGGCGTTCTCCGGCAAAGGGCAAGATTACCATCGCCACTCTGGCCAAGGACATCACCAAGCTGATGGATAAGCTGAATATCAAATCGGCCCATTTGCTCGGCCACTCGATGGGCACAATCGTCTGTCAGCACATTGCCGCCGGCAGCCCGGCCCGGGTAAAAAGCCTTGCCCTGCTTGGGCCGCTGGCAGAACCGCCGCAGCCGGCACGTGGCGCCCTTCGGGATCGCGCCGCTCTGGCACGGAGCAAGGGCATGGCGCCGATCGCCGATGCTCTGGTACAGGCAGCGCTATCAAACGATTCGCGCGCCAACCAACCCGCCGTCGCCGCGTTCCTGCGCGAAGGCATCATGCGCCAGGACGCCGAAGGCTACGCCCGCACCTGCGAAGCGCTGGGCGCCGCCAAATCCGCCGACCTCGCCAAAATCAAATGCCCGACACTGCTCATCACCGGCGATGAAGATGGCGTGGCACCGCCGGCCAACGTGCAAAAACTGGCCCGCGCCATCAAGCGCTCGCAGACGCTCATTCTGGATCGCTGCGGGCATATTACGCCGATCGAGAGGCCGGCCGAGGTGAACGCGGCACTCCTGAATTTTTACTTCGGCTGACGGTGGCGATGGCGCAGGGAAAAGCCGGCACCAAACCTCCCGGTAGATCCAAAGGGTCAACGGGCAAGAATCGCCCGAAGCAACAAAAGGCTTCTGCCGCACAGCAACCGGCAACCCTCTATGTGTGCCGATCCTGCGTGTGGTCAGAAGCCGAGCGCGAGATAGATGGCAAGCGCCAAGGCGAATTCCTGCTCGACGCCATCAGGCAAAACATACTGACCGCACCCTTGCCGGAAAACACTGGCCTTCGCGCCGTGCATTGTCTGAATGGCTGCAAAAGCCCGTGCAATGTCGCTTTCCGCGCCGCCGGCAAGCATGGCCTGCGCTTCAGCCACTTGACGCCCGACAATGCGGCGGAGGTGTTGTCGTTTTTCAATGTCTACAATGACAGCGAAATTGGCGACGTGCCGGAGGCCGAGATCCCGGTGGGTATGCGCGGCAAGCAAACGGTGCGCACCCCACCGCCGCCGATCCGCTCAAAATAAACGTCGCCGGGCGAGCAGGTTTTCGAGCTTCTTGAGCGGTAGGGCTGCCTTGCTGCGATATCGGCGAATGCCATCGCAGTGCAGAAGCCGCAGCAAATCAAACAGGTCTTCCGATTCAATGCCGCTGGCATTCACCTTGAGCCCGATACCATGGGCCAAGGAAATCAACGCCGTGAGCAGCAACCTGTCCTCATGGCTGGTTAATACGCGGTTTAGTAGTCCGCCTTCAAGGGACAGATAATCGAGTTGCAGATGGCGCCAATCGTCCAATAAATGCGCCCCCACCGCAAAGCCATCCACGGTCAGCTGAAAGCCGTGCTACTTCAGCGCCTCCAACATGGGCGCCAATTCGCGTGGGTCCATCAACAACAAATCTTTAGAGAAATGAAGCTCGAATTGCTTGCCCTTGAGCTCCTGCTCCTGGAGCGCCTGGGCGAGGCGCGGCGCCAGGCGCGCGCCAAACAATTGCGGCGCGGCAACATCAAGAGCGAGCGGCAGCTTATCCCACTCCCTGTCCAACCACGCCGCTTTTTGCCGGCACACTTCCGCCACGGTCCAGTCAAATACGGTATCGAGCAGGCCGGCCTCACTGATCAGGAGGGCGTAATCGAATACCGGCACCATGCCGCGCTCGGGATGGCGCCAGGTGGGAACACAACGAATTCGCGCCGGACGGCTCCGTCCGGCATTCGACCTCGAGGCGATAACGCATCTCGAAATCGCTCGATTGGAAGGCCCGAAAGAGGCTCGCCGTCCGGTCCTGACGCTCTGCTGCGAGGGACTCCAAATCGCTGGTATAAAACCGGAAGCCGTTATCACGTTTTTCCACCGCCACATCGAGCGCGGCCTCCGCCCGTCGGACGAGTTCTCCGCCCTTGGTGCCGTGCGTGGGAAACAGCGCCACACCAATCGCGGCCGATAAATTCACCACGGCGCCGTCTCGCTCGAAGGGTTGCGACAGACAGGCGAACAGTGGCGCGAATACCTCATCGGCCGCCATGGGCAAGCGATTTCCCACCATGAAGGCACGAAACTTTCCATCGCCCAACGGACTGAGGGGGCCGAATTCACCGTCGCGCAGATTATTCAATCGATCCTCCGCCTCAGCCATCACGGGCGCAACCGAGGCGCCACCGAGGGCGCGGCGAATACGCTCAGGCCCGATAACTTGAAGCATGAAGACGGCAACGCGCACGCGATCCGAATTGCCTTTCTCCAGCGCCGCGCGGAGCTCGCGCTCGAAATCACGCTCGAATTCAGAGGGCGCCTTTTTTTCAGCGTCTTGGCTGACATCGGATATGCCCTCCGTGGCTGCCGCCATTTCGTCGCGCCGGCGCAGGCGCAAATTGACAGCATCCGTCAGGTCAACGAT
>JAPYQV010000216.1 GCA_029937205.1 Alphaproteobacteria bacterium | reverse complement strand
ACGCTGAATGCGGCGCTGGCACGGATTAATTTCCACGCCCGCGTCGTGATCTGCGGTGCGATTTCGCAGTACAACAATACGACCGCAATCGAAGGCCCAAGCAACTATCTCAGTCTGCTCATCCGGAGCGCCAGGCTGGAAGGCTACATCTACCTCAACTGGCGTGATCAATGGCCGGCGATGATTGCCGAGCTGGCAAAATGGCACGGCCAAGGCAAATTGAATTGCCCGGACGATATCGTCGAAGGCGGGCTGAAGGCCTTCCCCGATGCGCTTCTACGGCTTTTTTCGGGCGACAATTTCGGCAAACTGATGATCAAAATGGACGATTGATTTCCGCCTAAGCCGTGCCGAAAACCCGTCGCAGAGCCGCACACGCCGTCGCCTGTGCTTCGGCCGCCACATCGAAACGGGCTGTGGCCACCCAAAAATCATGGATAAAGCCTTCATAATTTAAATACTCGGTCGGCACGCCCGCCGCGCGAAGCTTTTCCGCGTAGGCGGCACCGTCGTCACGCAGCGGGTCGTGGCTCGCGGTCATGACCAGTGCCGGCGGCAGCCCGCTCAGGTCCGGCGCTCGAAGCGGCGCCGCGGCCAGATCGGATTTCTCCGCTTCGTTGCTGAAGTAACAATGGAAAAACTAGCGCATAAGGTCGGCGGTCAAGAGATAGCCGTCGGCAAACTCCCGGTAGAATTCGGTGTCTTCGCGCGTGTCGGTAACCGGGTAGACAAGGAGCTGGAAGACGAGGGTTGGTCCGCCTTCCGCTTTTGCCCGCTGTGTCACAACGGCTGCGATGCCGCCGCCGGCGGAATCGCCGCCCAGTTCGGCACAATTCTCGGCCACCCAGCAAGTCGCGGCCCACGAATCATCGGTCGGCTTGGGGAATTTGTTCTCCGGCGCCTTGCGGTAATCGACGCCGACGACAATGCATTCCGTTCCCTGGCACAGCGAACGGCAGACATGATCGTAATTATCGAGCCCAAGGACGACGTACCCGCTGCCGTGGAAATTGATGAATACCGGCAACAGCTTCGCCGGATCGCTCGCTTCCGGCCAGTAGATACGCAATGGGATCGGCCCGTGCGGGCCGGGAATCTCTCGATTTTCCACTCGCGAAACTGCAGGCCCGGGTGCTGCGAATAAATTTGCCAGTTCGTCGAACTCGGCCCGCACATCTGCGATCGGCCGGTCCCACACCGATTCCTCTTCGAGGGCGTTCAGTTCATCGACCAGTTTCTAGACCTGAGGATGGAGCGGCATCGCGGTCTCCTGGCTATGCGGTAACCCGGGCGCCGACGACGCTGCGGTAACCGCCGCGGTCGCGGCCGACCATTTTATCGAATTGTTGGCGAAGGTCATGCGGGGCAGAGCCCTGAACGCTCTCCCGTTCGGCCAAGGCGCGCCACAGGCCGGCGGCCTTGGGACGCCCTTCGAAGATGGCCATTGCCGGGTGGATTTCGTTGGCCCAGTTGAGGCGCTGGAGTGCCGGCGTTAGGGCGGTGTCGACCAAGGAGACTTCGGCTCCCAGGAAGAAGGGGCCGGTGCGGATTTCACGCTCGAGCCGGTCGAGCTTGTCGCCGAGCTTTTCGAGAATCTTGCCTAATGCCGCCTCGTCCTCCGCCGATGTAACGCTGAACGCATCGCTCAGCAACGCATTGCCGAACTCAATCCAGGCGCGGCAACGCGCGCGCTCCAGCGGATCGGCCGGCAGCATGCTGCCTTCGGTCACCTCGTCGAGATATTCATTGATCACCACCGATTCGAAGAGCACCACTTTCGTGCCGTCGTCGCGCGTCACCTCCAATACCGGAACCTTGCCGAGAGGGCTGAGCGCGACGAACCAGTCCGGCCGGTCTCTCAAGTCGATATAGTCGACATCATGGTCGATACCCTTCTCGCGCAAGGTCACCACGCAACGTTGCACATAGGGGCACAGATCGAAGCTGATCAGTCGAAAATGTGGCATATCATTAATTCCTTATCGCTATTCCGCCATCAATACGTCATGGGCGAGGCGCGCCACCACATCGTCGAGCCCGTCGCCGCTGCGGCAATTGGTAAGAATCACCGGCTTGCCGCCGCGTACCGCTTCAGCATCGCGCCGCATCGCCGCCACATCCACTCCGACATGGGGGGCGAGATCCACTTTGTTGATGATCAACAGATCGGCCTGCACGATGCCCGGGCCCTTCTTGCGCGGGATATCGTCGCCGCCGGCGACATCGATGACAAACAGCCAATAATCGACCAGGTCGAGAGAAAACGTTGAGGCGAGATTATCTCCGCCGCTCTCGATAACGATAAGATCGAGCGGCGCGAATTTGGTTTCCAGCAAATCCGCCGCTTCGATATTAAGCGTCGGGTCCTCGCGGATCACCGTATGCGGGCAGGCGCCGGCCTCGACCCCGACAACACGCTCGGGCGCGATCAGACCACCGCGCTGCAGGCGCTCGGCATCCTCTTTGGTCACCAGATCGTTGGTCACCACAGCAATCGAGATGCCGCGCGCCGCCAGGAGCGGCAGCAGACCCTCGATCAGCGCCGTCTTGCCTGAACCCACTGGCCCGCCGATGCCGATGCGGGCTGATGAGGGTGCGTTTATTTCAGCTGGTATGGTCATTAGTTCCTTCTCATTTGTATTTGTTCCCTCAATCGCCGGGCGGTCGCATCCGCTCCCTTGGCTACCTCGTATTAACTCGGGCGCTCATGTCCAAAGACCCTCAAGCGCCGGGCGGCCACATCCGTGTCCTAGGCTTGGGCGCGCTTGCCAGAATGCATTATGCATTCTGGAATTACTTAGGCCGCTTGGCCGGTTCAGCACCGCTCACCTTTAAGCGTGCCGCCGCCCAACTTGCCTTAATCGCGGCGCGCAACGCCAAACCGTCCTCGGCCAATATGCGCACCCAGGCGCCGCTCTCCTGCGGCAGAGTCGAAGCGCCGGCATAAATTCCGTTACATTCTCCAAGAGCGTTGCGCAGAACGCTTGCCATATCCGCCGCCGGGCAACCGGTATGGACGACCATCAGCGTGCCGTGCGCGGGGTAAGTGCCCGCCGCGCCGTCGAGATGGGCCTCACCGACCTCGCCATCGATATCGTAACGGTCAAAGGCGAGCAGCGTCCCGTCCGGGCGCTCGATCCGGGTGTCGGCGGCCAAGCGCGCGAAACGCCCGCCCGCCGCATCCGAATCATGTTGGGTGAAGGCATCACAGAGTATGACCGTGGCGCTCGGTTCCACCACCACGCGGAGCGTGCTCTCAAATTGCGCGCCGGGGAACAGGATCAGTGGGTCGGGCAGATATTCCAGCAGCGCCCCGGCATCGGCGCGGATGGTCATGTCCTGGCGCGCCGTGCCGCCCGATTTCATGCGGTGCACAATGGTCGCCGACTGGGTCGTCACCTGGGCCAGCGCGCCGGCCTCGGCTTCAAGGCTGAGCGCCAACGCCTCGCCGCGATAAATGCCGCCGGAGACCGATTGCAGATAAAGCGTCAGCATGCCTTCCGGCACGGCATCGAGATAAAACGGCCGCGTGATGTGAAACGGATAGCCGACGCGCTGATGGGAGATGTAGGTGCGCCCATCGGGCGCACGGGTGAATACCAGCTCGGCCTGGGGCTGGGGTTCGGCCAATTCATTCGCGAGTGACAAGATCCGTTCCTTCAGCGCATTAGATAGTTTTGGCCGAGTGTGACTTCGGTGGCCGGATCGCAGGCCGCCAGCTCACCATCGACAAAGACGTCGAAGGTCGAGGGGTCGACGCGGATATCCGGGCAAAAATCATTGTGCAGCATGTCCTTTTTACCGAGCTTGATAAAGCTCGATATCGGCAACATCGGCTTGGCCAGGCCCAAAGTGCCGGGCAAATCGATATCGAGCGCGCGCTGATGCACAAAGTTGGCGCTGAGGGATTGTGGCGCCCTGCCGCAGCCGCCGAACTGGGCGCGCTGGATCACCGGCTCGGTCTGGAAATAGCTGCCGGCACTGTCGCCCGTCGCACCATGGGCGACAAAGCCGCCCTTGATGATGCCGAACGGCTTGATGCCGAAGAAGGCCGGTTTCCAGGCCACCAGATCGGCCATCTTGCCGGGCTCGATCGAGCCGACATATTGGTCTATGCCGAAGGCGCGCGCCGCATTGATGGTGTATTTGGCGATATAGCGCTTGATCCGTTCATTGTCTGCATCGGCAGTCTTTTCATGCGAGAGACGGCCGCGCTGCGTGCGCATCTTGCTGGCCAATTGCCAGCAGCGTGAAATTACCTCGTTAACCCGGCCCATGCCCTGGCTGTCGGAGCCGAACATGGAGATCGCGCCCATATCGTGCAGCACATCCTCGGCCATCATGGTTTGCGGCCGCACCCGGCTTTCGGCGAAGGCAACATCTTCCGGCAGATCATAGCGCAGCAGATGGCACGACATGGTCATGTCGAGACCCTCGTCAAAGGCGTTCAGGGTGTAGGGGTTGGTCGGGTTGGTGGAAGATGGCAGCAAATGCGGCTCGCCGTTGCAGCGGATGATATCCGGCGCATGGCCGCCGCCGCCGCCTTCGGTATGATACATATGCATGGCGCGCCCGGCGATGGCGGCCAGCGTGTCCTCGTAAAAACCCGATTCGTTCAGCGTGTCGGTGTGGATCATCACCGGGAAATCATATTCCTGCGAGGCGGTAAGGGCGCCGTGGATGGTCGCCGGCATGGCGCCGTAATCCTCATGGATCTTCATGCCGATAACACCGCCGTCGAGATGCTCGGCCACCGTGTCCGGGTCATGCGACGAGCCGCGCCCAAAAAAACCGAAATTAATCGGCCATTTCTCCGACGCCTCATGCATGCGCGCGGTATTCCACGGACCGCCGCAATCGATGGCGAATAGCGGCCCCATGCTGCCGCCGATCATCGTCGTGAGACCGGTCGAAATGGCGTTCTCGCATTGCTCGGTAGAAAGAAAATGGATGTGCACGTCGATCCCGCCCGGCGTCACGATCAGCCCACCGGCCGGGTAATAGGTGGTGTTCGGCCCGCACACCATGTTTTCGCTAACGCCGTCCTGAATATTGGGATTTCCGGCCTTGCCAATGCCGGCGATCTTGCCGTCGCGCACACCGATATCAGCCTTGATGATGCCCAGCACCGGATCGATGATGGTGGCGTTCTCGACCAGCATGTCGAGCGCGCCATCGGCGCGCGAGGTATGGGCGTCATAGGCCATGCCGTCACGCATCACCCGCCCGGCGCCGGTCCAGCATTCCTCGCCGTAAACCGTGTGGTCATGCTCGATCTCGGCCAGGAGTTCGGTATCGCCAAGCCGCACCTTGTCGCCCTTGGTCGGGCCATAAAGGCTAGCATATTGCTGTCTGCTGATTTTTGCCATGGTTCTAGTGCTCCCTATCACAATTCAGTGGTACGTAGGACGGCGCTCGGGGGTTTCCGGCAAGGAGCGCGGCGCGCCGCGATGCCAAGTCATCGCAAGTGGCGCGCAACGACGTCCGGGGGCCTCCGAGCGCCGCCCGCCGGGTCGCTTTTCCCGCTCCCTCGGGGCGTCGGGA